>JASHXR010000053.1 GCA_030043435.1 Microcaldota archaeon | reverse complement strand
TTTTCCATATCCCTCCTAAGTTCTTCGCTTACGACTAAAGTTATGTTTGGCATATAACCACATAATTATTATGTGAATAAACATATTTAAACCTTGCTACAAAGTCTTTACAAATAAAACCATCATTAACCATAGTTGGTAAGTCGCACTATGGGCGTAATGAACGTCATGGACTCGGCGATAGGCGGTCTTCAAGTGATGGTTGCGCCTTTGCACTCGGTAATTGGACACTTTATATATTTTGTATAGGCATTTATATACGATGTATTGAAACTTCGCCACAGTTGCATTATAACGCAATATGCCTGCTATGTGATATAAAGCTCATCTGTCCGCGGATCGCTTCAGACAGCTTCCTCTCTAACTCCTACATTTTCTTTTTACCCTTGAAGTAACGTTTCAAATTATGCAGCGGATATGCCCAAAATGCGTCTACGAATCTAAATAATTCGTCCATGCCCTCAGCATTAAGGGAGTAGACCCTGCGCTTTCCCTCTCTCCGTTCGACAACTAGCCCAGCGTCTTTGAGGATTCGCAGATGGGTGGACAAGGCCGGCAGAGTGAAATCGAATTTGGTAGCAATCTCACTCGGGGTCATCTCACCATCTATCAGCATGAGCAAAACCCGTCTGCGACTATCGTCCGCCAAAGCTTTCCACAGGGTTCCCATGCTATCAGTTCTAGTTCATATCAAATAGGATAGTGCCAAGAATATAACACTCAGCACGAATTCAAGTAGTATTAGTGCTATTGGTATAGGAAGTTTTGTATGCTTGATTCCTTTCCTTTGCAGCCAATAGGCTAATGCGCCTGTCACCCATGCTATTAACAGTCCAACTCCGACTCCTTTCAAATACAGGGGGTTTACCATACTATCACGTTTCAACATAAATCAACGGTGTGATATATTAATGATTAATTAAATATTTAAATATTATGCGGTAATACACACCACCTAAAGATACAGCTAAATGCATCGTGGGGGATTCATACCCCTGCTCCATCGTAAAGTGAAATTGGACTCGGCGATTATGATGCTTCAAAGCCGTAGACCTCTGGTTGTAAAGTACATGGTTTTCAGGTAATAGATAGGCTTATATATTATATATGTGTATATACTATCATGCAACAGCAAATGCTTCACTATCCAAGGCTCGACACAGTGCTTATGGTAGAGGAAGCCCTTAAGGAAGCAAGGGAATACCCATCAAAGCGTCAGCTATGGCTGTCATTGAAGAGGAAGGTTATGTACCAGACCTTCAATGTAATATTGGACTACCTAAGGGAATCTGGCAAGATTATAGAAAAGGACGGAAAGGTAATCTGGATATGGAATCCAGAACTTGTAAAGAAGTACAGTAATAGCCACTTGGTGTTAAAATAAACAGCAATAGAAAGGTCAGCGTCGTCTTCGCTGATGAGAAAGTGCAGAAGGCTTACTTCAAGTCAAAGGAAGAGAATCCAGTCCTGTACAAGTTTTTAGACAGGGCTACTGACGATCTGAAGGCAAACCCAGAATGTGGTATAGAAATACCAAAACGCCTGATACCAAAGATATACAAGCAAAAGTACGGGATAAACAACCTATGGAAGTACAATCTTCCAGATGCATGGAGATTAGTATATTCAATAGCTGGCAACGAAGTTGAGATAATAGCCATTCTATTAGAATGGTTTCCACATAAAGAGTATGAAAGACGATTCAAGTACTAAGCACGTTTTCTTACACATTTAAAAGCATTGGTAATCAAATGAAATCATGAAAGTTTATGCATTTAGAGTAACACGGAGCTTAGACTTAAAGCAAGAAATAGTAAATTTTGCCAAGCGAAAGCACATAAAAGCAGGTTGTATTCTTACCTGTGTAGGCTGCCTGACCAGAGCAACTATCAGAATGGCTGGGGCAAAAACAATCAAAGATTATAAAAAGCAGTTAGAGATTGTTTCTTTGGTAGGCACAATTTCAGAAGATGATGTACACTTGCATATTTCTTTGTCTGATGGAAAAGGTAACTGTATAGGCGGACACATGAAGAATAATTGCTTAGTTGACACTACCGCAGAAGTTGTAATTGCAGCGTTTGAAGATTACCAATTTCTAAGGAAATTTGATAAAAGTACTGGATACAATGAACTTGTAATAAGGTAAGCCACGTACCATGGACAGTAAGTCCAACGGAATTGGGGTACACTTTACCTTAAAGGGAATGTCACCTACCAATTGAAAAGTACTTAAATCCATGTGATAAAAACATAGAGTCCTACGGGCTTTAAGTACTATGGACTCGGCGGGATTTGAACCCGCGACCTCATCGTTGCGAACGATGCGCGCTACCGCTGCGCCACGAGCCCGCGGATTAGACTTTACCTCGCAACCATTATAAGCTTTGCACTTGAAGTAAGAGGGGTGCGCGTTTGGACGGGTCGTATCTTGGGTATGCTCTGATAGGCGTCGGGATAGCCATAATCCTGCTGGCCCTGCTGCTGGGTTACGGGGTCTATTCGAGCGCCAATGGCGACCTCAATAGCCTGGCATTGATAGGGACCGGGAGCGGCAGCAGTACCGTAAACGGCTCGATCAGCGCCCTAACTGCCAACCTGCAGAGCACTGCGACTGTAGGCACATACACTGCGATAGAGGTGATAGTGCTCTTCCTCTTTGCGTCCATAGGGTACAAGATAGCTTATCTAGGAGTCCAGATGAACAGGCAAGGCGGCGGAGGGGCGGCGGCGAAGCAGTCCAGGATGAAGGAGTGATGAGCCTATGCCGGTGATGGGTATGCAGGTTGCAAAGGCGAGGAGGGCTGAGGCCGTCTTCTCCAGGGTGCTCTCGGAGGTGAAGCCCAGCGCAGTCGAGGCCGCGGCTACTGTGGCAGGGGTAAACGCGGTGATGCACAGGCTCAAGGGGATAGTCGACAGAGGCGTAGAGCTCAAGGTCGTCGGCTCGATAGCGCGGGGCACGAACCTGAAGGGCGACTCTGACGTCGACATCTTTGTCCTCTTCCACAAGAAGACTAAGCAGGAGGAGCTCGTGCGGAAGGGCCTTGCATACGGGAAGAGGCTCGCGAGCGGACCGGGAGACAGGTACGAGATAAAGTACGCCGAGCACCCGTACATCAGGCTCTACCTCAGGGAGCTCGGGGTCAGGATAGACCTGGTCCCGGCGTTGAGGATAGGGAGCATAGAGGAGATGGGCACAACAGTCGACAGGACGCCGCTGCACGCGGACTTCATAAACTCGAGCCTCAGCGGGAGGCAGAGGGACGAGGTGCGCGTACTGAAGCAGCTGCTCAAGGCCCACCACATCTACGGAGCCGAGGTGAAGATCGGCGGCTTCACTGGCTACCTCTGCGAGATACTGGTATACCAGTACGGGTCGCTCCTGGGGCTCCTCGAGGCCGCTGCCGCGTTTGCGCCCCCTGTCGTCCTGGATCCCAAGTCGAGGAGACGGCTCTCGGACCAGGCGCTCGTGAAGCGCTTCAACTCCAGCTTCATAGTCATAGACCCTGTAGACCCTGGCAGGAACGTAGCTGCAGGTGTCTCTACCGAGTCCCTGGCGCGGTTCGTTCTCGTGGCGCGCGAGTTCGTCAAGGAGCCCAGCATGCGGTGCTTCTACGGCAGCGGGTTCCCCTCCCCTTCTGCAAGGAGCCTGGTGGCGCGCTTCCTCAAGGAGTCCGGGCTCTCGCTCTATCTGGTCTCGCTCAAGGTGCCTGACAAGAGCGAGGACGTGGTCTGGCCTCAGCTTAGGAAGATGGCGAATATGGTGGCCGAGACAGCGGCAAGGTACGACTACAGGGTATATCTTGCCATACAGTGGGTCTCTGGTACGAGAGGGTGCATGCTCTTCCTCGCGCCGAGCGGCGGGGCTGGCGCGAGGCTCCTGCGCGGGCCCGACGTCTTCATGGGGCAGGAGGCGACCGACGCCTTTCTCATGGAGCATAGGACTGCGATAGGGCCTATCATGAAGGGCTCTACAGTCTGCATGGTCGAGAGGAACAGGTACAAGGACATGGAGTCGCTCCTCTCCGCGTTCGTAAGCGGCAGGCTCATCAGGGGGCGCAAGGACGTCAGGATGGCAGGCGCGCGCCTCTTCGTGGACCGCATGCCTGCCGGGCTCTCCGAGGAGGCGTACTCCGAGATAAAGAAGCACGTCGCGGTATAGCTGATCTTTTTATGGGAGTCCTAGGCGGGGTGGCGGAGCGGCTCAGGCGCTTCGGCGACGAGAGGCTGGAGAGGAGGATAGCCGCGCTCGTGGCAGAGACCGCGGCGGCTACCGCGTCATTCCGCAGCGAGGCGGGAAGGTTCGGGATAGACGTAGGGAGCGCGCCGGAGAGGAACCACTACGAGGTCCTCGGCATAGGCTACACCGACGACCAGAAGAGGATACGCGATGCCTACGTGCGCCTCATCAAGAGGTACCATCCCGACGTCAACAAGGAGAAGGGCGCGAAGGAGGCAGCGGAACGGATAAACGAGGCTTACGGGGTGCTCAAGGAGAAGCGGCTCAAGGAGGAGTACGACAGGGCCTTCTCTAGGGGCGCCACCAGGCTGAGCGCAGATGCCGCTACAGCCATCTCAGATGCGCTCTTCAGGGAGTACATAAGGATAAGGGAGAGGGAGTTCGACGACTTCAGGAAGCGCGTCTCTGTGCCCCTTACGCCTGACGCGATAAAGGCAGCGATAGAGGACGTGCTGGATTGGAAGAGGAGGTTCAAGAGGGCGGTGGCTACTGTACTGGGCAGCCTCCTCGAGAGCGGCAGGGAGGTGCGGAGGCTTAGCGCTGCCAACAGGAGCCTGCTGAGGTCCGGCAGCGCAGCGCGCGCCAGCGCAGGCAGGCTGGAGAGGAACGTGGCTGCGCTAGGGGAGCTGGTGGAAGCCGACGGGTGGGTCGAGAAGGGGGTCGCGGCGACGATAGACGAGGTAAGGAGGAGGATAGGTGAGGACGAGGCGAAGGTGGCACAGAAGCTGCGCGCCTCTGTCTGAGTACCGTATGGGCGGCTCAGAGCCTTCCGCTCCCTATAAGCTCGCGTATGTGCTCGACAGCCTCGGCAAGGCTGCGCACAAGGAAGAGGTTCTGCGGCTTAGCCCCAGTTATGCCCTCGAGCCAGAGCATCAGCCTCCTCGATGCTGGCTTTATGAAGAGGTAGGAGGTGACTGCTCCTGACTCGGCGCCAGCCTTTGCCACGGCGAGGGCGCGCCGCGGGTCGTCGTCTATATGGGCTACGTTGTACCCCATGCTTACGTGCGACATGACTATGGAGGGCTTCCACTGCGCCGCGCTGGCGCCGGAGTTGAAGAAGGCGTCGCGGTCGTCGATATGAGAGACTAGCCCACAGTTCCTGAGGCGGGCCATGGTGACGGAATGCAGGGCCTCTGCCCTGTCGGAGAGGAGCGCGAAGTGCATCAGGCGCCTGTTGTCCTCTGCCGCGCGCTTGAGCGAGGCGAGCGCAGGAACGGCATCAGGGTTGAGCGCCTGCATCCTTGTGAAGGCTGAGGCGAGGGCCGTGGCGCGGCTGTGCCTCCCGTCGAATGGCCTGGCCCCCTTCTTTAGTAGGTCGCCGAGCAGGATGGCGCGCCCGCCTCTCAGCAAGACGCCGTCTATGTCGAGAGTGACGGTGATGGGCCGCTGCCGCACCTGTGTAGCCAGCATGAAGACCACGGATCCGGAATTGCCTTTATTGGCTATCAGGCGCTCCCTATTTTAAGCTTCACTCCAACTTCGCTCCTAAACGTGCAGAACCAATCTCGCTTGAGTCGGGGAGGATGCGGAGGCGCTTTGGCGGCGAGGCGTTCAGAGCTTGAGGTACATGTGCTCGTGGGCCATGTACCTCCCCCTCCTCTTGATCGCCATAGGCTCGGTGCCCCACTTCCTGAACCCTGACGTGAGATAGAGCCTCTTTGCAGCCTTGTTCGTCGGCATAACCGAGAGCTCGAGCACCTCGAACCTTCTCCTCGACCTCTTTATGAGCTCCCGCATCAGCTGCCTGCCGAGGCCCTGTCCGCGCCTCTCCTTGATGACCCGCATGCCAACGATTCCGACGTGCGAGAGCTCTGAATCGGGTATGTCCTTCTTCTTGGCGAAGCAGAAGCCCGCCACCTTTGCGCCATCTACGGCTACGAGGAAGAGGAGGTGCCCGTCGGACATCTCGGCGCAGAGCCTCTTCGACCAGGCCGGCAGCACGGTGCGCTCCGGCCTCTTGAGCCGGTTTATGTCGCCGAAGTACGGGTCTTCCGCAGCTTCGTCGTATCCCTGCATGTAGATGTCGAAGACCTGTTCGAGGTCGGAACTCCTCGCCTGCCTTATTATCATGAAAGCTCCTGATATAACTGGGGCTAAACGTTTATAGGGCTTGGCCTGAAACGCGACACCGGAAGTAGCTGCAGATATGGAGCCGCAGGAATAGCCGGATGCACAGCTGGACTCCAACGCACGCGGCTGCACAGGTAACTGAGATCGGGCCGGTGCCTCTGAGCCTGGTGAGGAAGCGGATGCGCGCGTAAGTGACGAGGATAGGTCGCGCTCAGACGACCTGCAGCACGGTCCTCTTCTTGGCTGCGTTGAGCACGTGGGCGTAGTCCCTGTAATGGACGAACGCGGTGACGCCGACGGTGTACTCTCCCTTGTCCGTGCCTACCCCGCCGTAGACGTCGGCCCTGGACTCCCTCTGCTCCCCTGGCCCCAGCATGCCTATCCTTATCTCCTTCTGCTTGGCGAACCCGGTCTGGTCGAGGCTAAGCCTCTCCGGCACCTCTATCACGACAGAGGCCATGACCGGCTCGCTGGTCAGGTTCTTCAGGCTGACTGAGAGCGACGTGCTGGACCTGGCGTTAGACTGGAGCCTGTACGGAGTGAACGAGGTGGCTATCGAGTACGGCAGCGCCTTCCCGAGGTCGGCCTTGACGTCCTTCTTGCCGAATAAGCCGAAGAGACCCATCTTGTCGCCCTCTCTGCGCATACCCAATTGCACTCAAGTTTTATAAAGTGTGGCGTAAAACGCGTCACCTTCAGTGGCGGGAGACTGGAGCGCGCATTAAGTGCGCTACGGCTCTGCGGCTCCTGGCCGCTGCGGAAGACGCACCAGAGACATGGCTATAGGCGTATCACGATGACAAGCAGCGCGAGCGCTGCGCCTGCGGCCGCGCATGCTATGTTAGACGTATACTTGTTCCCTATCCTGTGCTCCTCGAAGTAGCCAAGGAGCGAGTCGACGAAGCTGCCAAGGAACCCGGCCGCTCCCGCAGCTGCTATGTAGATTATGGGCACGCTGAACGCGAGGAGCGAGGCGCTGATGAGGAAGGCGCCTGCCAGGCTAGCGGCAGTGCCTGCCACGGTGACCCCTCCGGACTGGCCCCTCCTGGCAGGCTTCATGGTGAGCAGCATGGTCGGCTGCCCGTCGAGTATGCCTACCTCGCTCGCGAACTTGTCAGCGGTTATGGCTGCTATGCTTGCGACATAGGCGACGAGGAGCGGGGTGCGGAGCGCGCCGCTGCCTGCGCAGACCAGGAGTATGGCCGTTATGACAGGCACTATGCCGTTGGCGAAGACGTTCTTCCAGCCGCGTCCCCTCTCGTATACGCCCATCCTCTCCTTCCTGGACCTCCCTGTGCCTGTGACCAGGGTGGAGAGCAAGAGGAAGTAGAGCATCACGGCTATGAGGAGCAGTCCGAACTTCGAGGCTATGCCAAGATAGACGAGCGCAGCGCCGAGGAGGAAGGCGGAGAGCGTGCCGCCAAGGTTCAGGGTCAGAAAGGTCCGCATCTAGCCACTCCAATACCTGGATTTATGCTGTATATATGTCTTTATTATGCGCTCACCGGCGCATCAGCCTATGCTTCCATTTTTATGGAAATAAACATTCAGAAAGGTTTATAAGTTTAAGGTGCCATATCTCTCCTGCGAATTCTATATTGTAGGAAGGGAAAACTGGTCGCCTTGCCAGCGCGTTTTATACGCGCTGGCCTCTTCCTCTATTCAACCGCTAGCCTCGCCTCAAAGGAGCGCTAGGTTTTCCTGCGCTCGCCTCGCCTTTTATCCATCCTTCGCTAACCTTTATATGCCTTCTCGGCCATATCAATACCGCTAATCTTCTGTTCCTGATGGTGGTGGAGCGTGGCTAAGGAGAAGGCTGTGAAGGAGATAGAGGACCTGCCCGGGATAGGCCCGACCACGGCAGAGAAGCTGAAGGCATCGGGCTACGAGACGCTTGACAGCATCGCAGTCGCGGTGCCTGGGGACCTGGCCGAGGTATCAGGGATGAGCCTTGAGGCGGCTAAGAAGGCAGTGGAGACGGCGAAGCAGGCTACCACGCTGGAATACTCTACAGGGGCGCAGGTCTACGAGAGGAGGAAGGGACTGGGCAGGATCTCGACAGGCGCCTCGAGCCTCAACGAGATCCTCGGCGGAGGGGTCGAGACAGGAGGGATAACTGAGGTATACGGGAAGTTCGCGTCTGGCAAGACGCAGCTTGGCTTCCAGCTCTGCGTCAACGCGCAGCTCCCTCGCGACAAGGGCGGGCTCGGAGGCTCGGTCCTCTTCATAGACACAGAGTCTACGTTCAGGCCGGAGAGGATAGAGTCGGTGGCGAAGGCGGCTGGCATGGACGCAAACGCGGCGCTTGAGGCCATAAGCGTGGTGCGCGCGACATCCTCAGACCAGCAGATACTTGCGATAGAACGTGCTGACAAGACGGTGAAGGAGAAGGGCATAAAGCTCGTGGTCGTGGACTCGTTGATGTCCCTCTTCAGGGCGGAGTACCCGGGCAGGGGTGCGCTCGGGGAGAGGCAGCAGAAGCTCAACGCGCACATCCACAAGCTGCAGCACCTCGCCGACACGTACGACCTCGCGGTCTACATCACCAACCAGGTCATGGACAACCCGGCCATCCTCTTCGGCGACCCGACGACCCCGGTGGGAGGCAACATAGTAGCTCACGCGGCTACGACAAGGCTCTACATGAGGAAGTCCAAGGAGGAGAAGAGGATCGTAAGGCTCGTCGACTCGCCGGCCATGCCAGAGGCAGAGGCGGTGATAAAGATAACGCCGAACGGGATAAGGGACTAGAATGCTCCTGCTTATAGGGCTGGGTCTGGACTCAGGGGACATCTCCGTAAGGGCGCTGGGAGCGGTGAAGGCGGCCCACCGCGTCTACCTTGAACAGTACACGACCTTCATCTCTGGCGAGTACATGGAGTACCTCTCGCATGAGACTGGGAAGGACATCACGGTAGTGGGAAGGAAGGAGCTAGAGGAGGGGGCGGCTGAGACGCTGAAAGGCGCTA
>JASHXR010000008.1 GCA_030043435.1 Microcaldota archaeon | reverse complement strand
CTGTCGGGCCATCGTCTGATGCGTCGCCATGTCGAGTAAGAGTGTTATCTGGCATCTGCTCGTTTTCCTGCATGCGCACGCTGCCTGGTGGTCATGCGCTCGAGTTGTAGACTATCTTGAAGATCTTGGTGTCGTTGTTCATGTAGACGAGGTCCAGTGACGCTGCGCCGTTGTCCCATACGCACTCGGCCTGGTTGCAGAGGTAGAGGAACTTGAAGAGGTTGGACTCTGCCAGGCCTGGGCTCGCGATCATGGCCCCTGTCACGTTTATTGTTGTCTGGGGTCGCGGCACTCCGGAGTAGTTCAGGAGGAGGTCGTAGCCGTCCCCGGCCGAGACGTTAGAGACGTTGGCCATGCTGAACGCGCCGTTGGACTCGTTGTAGAACGTGACCGCATGGAGCGGCAGAGTGCCTATCTCCCTCCCGGTGGAGGAGTTGAGGACGGTGAGGGTAGCCTCCAGGCCCGGCGAGGTCGCGTTGTTGATTATGTAGACCTCGGCGAGGAGCTCCTCGTCCTGCTGCGGCTGGCTCGTGAAGGTCAGCTCGACTACGGAGGAGTTGGCCTGCTCGCTGAAGGTGCTGAAGCGTATGTACGAGAAGTTAGAGGCCACGAGGCTGGGGTCTGAGATGGTAGCCTCTGTGTATATGCCCCCTGTCTCAGACAGCCACGGCATCCTGGTGATAAGGTAGCCTGGGCTGTCGCTGTAGTTGCCGGTCAGGAAGGCAGGGTCGTCAGAGTCGTTGAGGAGCCATGCCCCGAACGGGTCGGCCCTGCTGTAGTTCTGCGACCCTACGCTGTCGGTGATGGACGACCTGTTCGCGATCCCCTCGACCACGGAGCCGTCGGGCCAGAGGGTCAGGACGGAGGCGTTGGCAGGCGAGTTGGCCTTGAACCACTGCAGCGCGGCGAAGAAGGACGGGTTGAGCGAGTCGGCCTGCGAGAGGCCTGCAGTGTAGACGGAGTTGTAGAAGATGAGCACGTAGGCGAGGATGAGGAGGGCGAAGACGTACCAGACAGCGGCGCCTATGTGACGCTCGACTGCGACGAGAGCCACGACCGAGAGCACGAGCCCGATGGAGGCTACCTCGATGGCGGGGTAGACTGCAAAGGCATCCACCTGCGCCACTACGTATATGAGCGTGAAGACGATGAGCGCTATGCTTATGGCAAGGCTGGAGCCAGGCGCCCTGGCCCAGCGCTTCAGCAGTATGAGCGCGCCTGCGAGCAGCGCGAGGAACGCGGCGGCAAGGGCGGCGAGGGACTGGGACGAGAGCTCAGACGGGAGTATGGCGGTGAGCTGCATCCAGACCGAGGCCGCGACCACTATGACTGGGATGAAGAGCGCGACAGCTGATACGATGTTCCTTCCTTCCTGCCTTGCGTAGCTGATGAGCCAGTAGATTGTGTACGCGCTCAGGATAGCGAGAGGCACGGAGATGAGGGAGTTGAAGCGAATAGCGTGGATCTGCAGGTATGCGGTCACCAGGAAGTATGAGATGAGCACCAGCATGCCGTTGTTCACCCCGAACATGAGCCTCGGCCTGCCGGAGAGCATGCCTCCCGAGTCATAGACCTGCATGAAGAGGTAGGGCAGGAAGGAGAAGATTATGAGGATGAAGACGAGTGTGTACTGGCCGATGTAGGATGAGAGCAGCACGAGGAGGGTCGGAGGGGTCGTATAGAGCGCGACCTCGAAGGAGGCGAAGAGGAACGATGGGGTAGGCGGCTGGAGCTCCTGTATCGTCGACTCGAAGATGGCGCCGCTCGACGCCGCCGAGTTGGAGTTGGTGCTCGTTATGAACCCGTTGGCGACGAAGACCGCGTAGATGAGGCCTGAGGCTGCGATGACCATGACGACCGCAAAGACCGCCATGACGACGATCAGGAGGACAGCCCTACGGAAGGAGGTGTCGAGCAGCGGCTTTACATTGACGTATCTCGAGATGGCATCTGCCTTCTCCAGCAGCAGGTACGAGAGCGCCCATCCAGCTACCATCGGTATGAAGAGGTAGAAGAACTGCGCGCCTACGAAGGTCTGGCCCTGTATCCACCCTAGGCCCAGGCAGAGGCCCGTGATGGCGAACCAGACTATGGCTGAGAGGAGGATGTACTTGAGGCTCCCGATAACGTCGCGCTTGGCGAAGACGAACGCGAACGCGAGTATGATGAAGAACGCGAGCACGTATACCCCTAGGGCGAAGGCCCCGCCGCTGAAGACGAGGTTGCAGAAGCTGAGCGCGACTCCGGAGAGGAGCGCGAAGGTCACCTTCCTCCTGCGCGTGGTGCTCCTGAGGACCTCGAGGAGCGCGACCAGGGCGAGGATGAGGAAGATGGCTGCGAAGCCGTCGCCCCTGTAGATCAGCGCGCTCGTCCTGGCCTGATCTCCGCCCGAGAGGGCTACGAAGAGCATGACGAGTATGCCGAAGAGCTTGTCCTTGCTGATGTACCTGCTGAGGAGGTATGCTCCCAGCACGTCGAGGATGCCGTATAGGAGGGGTATGAGCCGCTCCGAGGTGTAGAGCGTGACGCCGAAGTACTGCAGCACCGAGTATGGCACAAGGGTGACCCAGTAGAGGCCGTACGGCTCTGTCACCTTCGTAGGCGCGGGCCATCCCGAGATGTTCAGGTACGGCTGTATCGCCAGTCCGTGGGCGACAGCCTCCCTCATGACCGAGTAGTGGTAGAAGCCGTCAGGCTCATAGAAGCCATAGAACTTGAGCATCGGTATCCTGAAGTAGACGGTCAGCACGATTATGGCTATGAGCAGAACGAGGAGGAGCACGCTTACAGGGGTTATGAGCGAGGAGGCATGGCGGCGCTGAGCCTCAGGAGCGCCGTGGTGCGCCGTCGTATTCTCGTGCACAGCCGCTGCGCCTGCCACGCCCTCAGCGCCATGGTGGGCCGCGGTGTGGTGGCCGGAGTGGTGGTGCGCGTCATGGACGTGCTCGCCGTGGTGCGCACTCTGCTGCCCTGTATCTGCAGTATCAGGTTCTGCCAAGAGGATCACGAGAGGATTGCAGTGGCCGCGCGCGCATGCGGGGCGCGGACCGGAGCGGAGCGCATATAGACTGCAGGAGTAATCTGAAATCAAAAGATATAAAGGTATTGGTGCCATTTAGTAGCGACGCGTCGTTGAGCCTTGCGCATGCGCTGCGCGACCCGCCCTGCGTCATCGCACTGCACAACAGGAGAGGAGTGAGGCCATGCAGAAGAGAGAGGTAGGCATCTACGGGCTGGGCAAGATGGGCGGCAACATAGCGCTGCAGCTGCTCGGGAAGGGATACAGGGTGGTGGCGTACAACAGGTCGAGGGCTCCGCTCGACGAGGTGGTGGGGAAGGG
>JASHXR010000052.1 GCA_030043435.1 Microcaldota archaeon | reverse complement strand
AGCGCTGCAGCTTCTCCTTCCTGTACCTCTCTATAAGGATTTTTAAGATATAGCTGCTGCGCGAGCTCGTCTCTCAGCGCTGCGGCTCCTCCTTTCCGGGCCGCGCCGCTGCTCTTTATTCTAGAACTCATCTATCCACCTCGGAATGGTACTGCAGAATATCGGATTTGTGTCTTGACCTATATAAAGATTTACTCGCATAGTCTGCGGATTCGAGGGCTATTGAGTCGATGTCGTGGCGCGCGCCGCAAGGCTGCGGCTAGAGGGCAGGCTGTCTCAGCTCAGAGTAGACCGGCTCGAGTTCCGCTATGGACCTGGCTGACCTGATCTGGTCGGTCAGCTCCCTTCCAGCAGGAGACCTAATCAAGGCATAGTTGCAGAGGTACAGCTTCGCTACTGCCAGTTCGTCGTCTGCTTCATATCTCTCGCGGGTGGCCACTTGCGCTGCCCTCGCATTCAACTCGATGAAGCTGCCGATGTGCCTGTCGACCAGGCTTAGTATCCTCGCTACGCGCATCTCCTCCTCCAGGTGCCTCAGATGGCCAGCACCCATCTCGACTACTACGGGCATGCTAGAGCCGGCTATCAGACTGTTCGCCCTTTCCGTGGCAATGGCGTTGCTGAGCCTGCCGAGCTTTATGACTGCAGTATTAAGTCTTAGAATGTAGGGCACCATCTCGGCAAGGCCGATGCTGTTGCCCACGAAATGGACCGTCTCGGAGACCTCGAACTCGTCTCTGATCTCGACCGGCACGTCCTTTCTGGAGATGCCTATGGGGCGTATCTCCACGCCAGAGGCGCTCAGCTCCTTGTATCCGAGCAGCAGCTGCATGACATAGCCGGAAAAGGGCAGGCTTGCCGCAAAGTCGCGGATCTCACTCCTAGACGCGTCCCTCAGTCCGGAGAGAAGCGAGCGCGAAGATGGCATATCCGGGATCTCAGTAGCGACGACAAACCTGCCATCCATCGCAGCGCCTACCTTGCCCACTATCCCGATGACGCGATCAGCCTCGCTTGCATTGACGTGTATTGTAGGTATGATGAAGGCAGCGCGTTCCTCCCTCCTATGCAACGAGGCGAGCTCTGCTGCGCCAATCCCATCCATGGCTATCCTCTGTACGCCGTTCCGCCTCGCCGTAACCCTATGTGTCATGATACCGATTAGGACCCCACCTTCTTAAATATTTCCGATAAAAGAGGCGGCAGTGACCCGCGCTCTGTGCCATTACAAATCTGACAAAAACCGCAGCGATATTGCCATAATTAGCTTGCTTTAAATATCAGCGGAGGCATAAGGTATGATGTGATGAGATGGCAGCGCATCTGAGATTGGTACCGAATGAGGAGCCTAGAAGCGTAAGGCTGGATACCGAGAAGCTGTACGAATGCCTCAGAAACGCGAGGAGAGGCAGGTCGGTCCTAGGCGCGGTCTCTGGCCTCTCATTCGCAGGCGCGGCGTACCTTGGCGCGGTAGACGCAAGCAGCGCCATGTATCCGCTCGTCGTTGCCTCTGTATGCTCTGGGTACAAGGCGTCTTATCTCAACGGCAGGATCAGATATTTCAGGGAGCAGCTTAGTGAGGCGGTAAATGGCCCAGCGGCGGATGAGGAGGTGGGCATGGTTGCCCGTAGCATCTATGAAGAGGTACGGCGCGAGGTCAAGGATCAAGCTGATGGAAAAGCCGGCAAGGCGTCGGCTTCGGTATATGATTTTCAGACGGCAAGGCAAAAGACCAATGATCAGACTGGGGAAACGGCTGGCAAGGCGCCGGGACATGACGCTGACAGGCACGATGAATAATACAGCACCGAGCGGAGCTAATACCATACCTTACGGGACATCAACAGGCGATATAGATGAGGACATTCGGAGAGGCATTGAGGGTTGCAAGAAGCGAGCGTGACGCACGGCAGACTGGCGATACCATCAGAGGGCTGAGGGAGGAGGCCGGTCTCGCCCAGAACGAGCTCGCCAGGCGCGTGGGATTCAATAAGTCAATGATGTCGCGGATCGAGAGCGGCGAGAGACGCGCCTCGGACAACACGCTGCATGCGATAGTAGATGCGCTCTGCTCAAGTCACAGCGAGATGGACGCGCTGCTCTCGCGCGCAAGGAGAAGGTAGCGCAACAGTTGCGCAGCTCCAGACCTGGCCGCTGCTCAAGAGGTTGGTTTTTCCGTTTCTACAATGGGGCCTTAAACTCGCTTGTTAGGCCGTAAGCCTCTCTGAAGTTGCGAAAAACTCTTAGTAATTCTTGAACATTCTTAGTATAGTCGAGACCGTACGTGCGCGCTCTGGCAAAGATAGGGAAGGTTAATATAGAAGGAATTGGAGATTAGTATAGATACAATGGCTAGCAGGAGAGTTCTTGCAGTAGACACAGCAAGGCATGTGGCAATAGAAGGCACAAGGGTGAACGCAGCCAACCTCAACGCGGCCCTGCGCGATGCGCTAAGGGCGCCAGGAAGGGAGGGGCAGAGCGTGCCTGCCATAGACCCGCTGGTCGTAGTGAGGACCGCTACTGGCCTGTTGTATTCGTTCAAAGGCACCTTGCACAGGAAGGGTTCGAGCTATGTTGGAAACAGATACACCTTCCAGGTCGATGTTGGCGGTGCGGGAGGCATACGCAATTACGGGAGTTCAAGGAGCTACTCTGACTCGCGCATGACCCTGTTCGTTGGCGAGACGATGAGCATATTCCCTAGGACAGCCAGGATAGCCGAGATCTTCAGGCTGACAGGGGCTGTGCACCAGGTCAAGTCAGAGGCAGAGCTCATAGCCATACTAAGGAAGACGGGCGCTGAACGCGTAGATGTCATTGACCATTTCAACAGGCAGTTGGAGCAGTTGAATCAGCCCCTTGTGGCGCGCGATGTCAGACTCGACGATGCACGCCTAGGGTCTGATTATGCTTATACTACTGCACTTCTACGCGTGCAGGGAGTAAAAGTAGGATGGGTCGATGACCCCATTTAAGCCATACATGCCCAATCTAACCCAAATCTTCATAGAAATTCTAATTAATTCTTGGCATTATCGCAGCTCTCTTTATCTGCGTCTAGGCAGCGTCTTATAGTAGGCATATAAATCAGCCACCATGGAGAGATAGGCCCATTAAAGGCCAAATGCAAGCAAGATTTTTACGTCGGAAAGGTTGCAAAACAGTACTTTTGCAAATCTCCAGCCTAGTAGAATACAGTATCATATGCATGGAAGAAAATCATGCACTTCCATGGCTTTGGTTGCGCAAAGGCCCTCACGAGAAAAACACCTTCTTTTGGGCTCTTTTTACGGCCAATAGGGATGGCTTAACCAGGGCAAGGCTTTTTCGAAAAATCTGCAACGAAGTGCTTTAAGGACATGGTTTTTCATTTTGAAAAGATGGAATAAGGGGGACCCGTAGTCATAAGATTATAATTTCCATTAAAATGCAACTTTTTCTTTATGCAAGTTTCTTGCGCAGATTCGCTGTTATGCTACGTATCTTCCTTTTCTCTATAGTTATGTGTATATTTGGATCCATGCTCGCCCTCTTGGAACCGAACTCCACTAACTCGAGAGGGATCGGGTCTATGACAAACAGGTTGCCATCGGTCCGTCTTATAATCGTGTTTTCAACATGTACATCGTTGTGTGATACTCCTTCAGCATGCAAAAGACCGAATACGCGCTGAAGCTGCTCAATTATCTTTTCTTTGAATCCGCCCATCCATCCTTCAAACGGGGCCGCTAGCATGGCACCTTCTATATATTCAAGAAGATACCCGTGAACCTCGGGATTCCGGGTTCCATTTGATAACACAAGACCAAATGATCTAGGAACATGTCCTGGTACAACATCTCTTATGCCCTGTAGTGCGTCATACTCAAGTGCCGTATTTGTTCTCTTGAAGAAGAGCCCCAGCTCCCTTAGCATATAGCTACGTTGCCCGCGCTATGGGAGTCCCTAAGCTCGATATCCCTAATTATTGGCATTATTGCCTTTCTAAGGTCGTCCGGGACCTGCTCATCGTAAGATCTTGCTGCTATGCGCATGCTGCGATATGCCATAATTTATATGCGCAGCTTTTCATATTTAAGACTTGTGAAATTACGCAATTCTTAGAAGAAAGTTGTTAATCTGTGCTTCTAACACTATCTTAGATAGTCTATGATTATGTTGGACAGCCCTCTGTTGCTATCTCAAGAGGCATCGTTGTTCTGAAGTCTCCTTGCGCTTCAACGACCTTGGGATGCTCTGCCAAGGGCACCTTTTGCAAACATCCTCACCAATTGAGATTTATTGATATTTAAGCAATACTATTCAGGCCTCTATGATTCTCTTTGAAATTCCAATATATTTTCAGTTTACATAAATCATTTTATGACGACTATATTGCTGTTGCCTATGTTCGCGAAATGCCTGTCAAAAGTCACAAGAGTCTCATTGTTTGCAATGGCTATCCCGGCTATAAGCACGTCAAGCTCGTCTATGCGAAGGCCTTTTCTCTCAAGGCTCATAAATATGTCTGCTGCGGCTTCGATCTCTACGTCGCCTGCATAATAGACGTTCATGTTACTTAGGAACTCTTCTATGACCTCCTTTTTTACAAATCTGCGTCCCTTTAGCATCTCGTACCTATTAAATATTGTCAACGAGATTCCGCTGCTTCCGTACCTGTCTATCGCTTCGAGCGCCTTGGGCTTCCCGCTCATCGCGTCTATCAGCACATTCGTGTCGAATATCGACATGTCAACCACGCGACCTGCCAAAATCCCTCCTCCCGCGTTCTATCTCCTGCTTCCACTTATCTGCAGTCTTCTGGTCTATAGTACCGAAGAACTTCCTCAGCCCTGACACGTTGCCTTTCTTCTGGTCAGTCTCCACAAGCTTCACTATCTCCTCTGAAAACGATCTGTCGCCCTTCCTGTCCGCAAGGAGCCTGTAGGCCTTTTCTGACAACGAGATTACCTTGACCATGGCATCGTCCTTCCGATACATACATATGTGCATGCACATATTTATGTCTTTCTTCATTGCTCACGCTATCAGGTTAATACTCTCTAAGTCGAAAAAAAACCCAGTCAATCGCTAAGTTCCCTATATGCTTTCTTTAATGCTGTTTTATATGAGATGGCTACAGTAGCCAATCCGACTGCAATGCCCAATACGGGTTTGGATGAGATAGTATTTACTATAGAGCCCGCCTCTGCCCCACATGTCAATGTCACATTAGTGCATATCACTCTTATGTTTCTATCTACCCTGCTATAGTCGGTTCCCGTATGTACCATGTCTCTGCGCATAGCTCTCCTCAAAGGATTGATGACGTCGTTTGCGATGGAACCGTAATCGCTGCCTATCTGTTTGTATAATGGTCTTTCTCTCATTGCCATAGTATCGCCTATTCCTTGGATATCTTAAAGGAGCTCTTTAATCCGTACCCTATCGTATTCCATTGAGGCCTGGACCCCCATCTCAGCGTTCCGCCCAGGAGAGGGGTCTATGATGAACACATTTCCGTCTTTCCTCCTGACTATTATGTTGCCACTATGTACGTCGCAATGGACTATGCCTGCGGCGTGGAGCCTCTCAAACGCCTCTTCGATCTGGTTCGTTATCCTCTCCCTGAATTTTGCTGATGTCGTCCTCGGCTCTAACGATAACAGCGCAAGCATCTGGTACTGGAGCGTCGTTCCTTCTATGTAATCTAGCAGGTAGCCTGCGACAGCAGGGC
>JASHXR010000051.1 GCA_030043435.1 Microcaldota archaeon | reverse complement strand
CTATAAAATGACGCAAAGGTTGTTCATAGGTTTGGACATAGGCAAGACCAAGATCGCCGCTGGGCTGGTATCGGAATCCGGTAAGCTGTTAAGCAAGAAGGTAGTCGAGACCGACCATTCAGACGATGGGCGTAAGATCGTGCAGCAGATGGACTCGCTTATAAGGCAGGTCTCGCCTTCATCAGGGAGAGGTGTCTCTGGCATAGGCGTCTCGGTGATAGGTATCGTCGACTCAGATGAAGGGGTGGTGAGGAGGTGCTCCATACCTGCACTCTCCGGCCTGGAGCTTGGAAAGCTGCTCCACAGCAGATTCAGGCTGCCTGTCGCTGTGGACAATGACCGGAACTGCCCTGCGCTCGGAGAGTACCTGTTCGGCAAGGCTAAGGGAAGCCCCCTGGCAGTGTATCTCACCATCTCTACAGGCTCAGGGATATCCACAATACGCCAGGGAAAGGTAGACCACGGGGCCCACAATATCGCAGGGCTCGTAGGGACTACAAGACTGCTGCGTGATGGCGACGAGCTTGAGTCTGCCTTTAGCGGAGCGGGGATAGCGAGACGAGCAAGCGCTGCCTTGGGCACCAGGACCACTGCAGAAGAAGCGTTTGAACTCGCGCGCAATCAATCCAACCCGGCGCATAAGGTGATAGCTGAAGCAGAACGTTATGCGGCAGCTGTGGTCGCCTCGATACAGATGACCATAGACCCTGAGAGGATCGTCATCGGAGGCAGCGTAGCCACGAACCACCCTGAATTCGTCAGGAACATCAGGACCAGGGCCGAGATAATGATGGGACAGGCGATTACACAACTGCCCAATGGCATAAATATATTGGTCTCGGACCTTGGCCAGTACAACGGAGTACTCGGCGCCGCCGCGATGGCCATGCAAAAGTACCGAAGGCGATAGTCACAGTACCGCAATGCGGTACTCCCGCGCCGATACGCGTTATCATGCCATATTGCATATGTGATTGCGCTCCACGATGCGATTAAAAGGCGCCGTGCGCC
This sequence comes from Microcaldota archaeon, assembly GCA_030043435.1. Lineage (GTDB taxonomy): Archaea > Micrarchaeota > Micrarchaeia > Micrarchaeales > CABMGC01 > JAKAVK01. The sequence goes on along the minus strand of JASHXR010000051.1, from coordinate 2,190 downwards.
TGCTTTTTAAGCTTTAGCTGCGTGTATCTGACCCTACACTGCATTGGTGCTACACTGGTGTTTCTCTGGATGGTGACAGTGTAGACGGGGTAGGGATAAGGGCCGGCAAGATGCTCTATCCAATCTTCCTCGGCCAGCTGCTCAGGGTCGTGCTTACCGCCTCCTCGTTCATAGTCGTCGCGAGGCTACTTGAGCCTGCCAGCTACGGCGTCTACACGTTCGCGATGAGCTTCTACATGCTGCTTAACGGCTTCCTCGCGTTCGGTGTAGGCGCATATGTCGGATACGCCATACCTGAGTTGATGCGCAAGAAGGACAAGGAGGGCGTCCTGCGCGCCATATCGGGGAGCTACATAATAGCGATAGCAGTGTCCGGCGCGTTTACGCTGCTGGGACTCTGCCTGTCAGGGTACCTCTCCGGCACGTTCAGCAACATAGCCGTAAGCCCGACAGTGCTGATGATCGCATCGGTCACGGTAGTGGCATACATAGCCAGCTCGATGCCAGTAAACGTGCTCATAGGCTTCTCTAAGGGCGGGCTCTCCGCTGCACTTGTCGTCTTCATACAGGTGATGCAGCTGCTCTTCAGCGTCGTGCTCACACTCTGGTTCGGCGTGGCCGGGGCCGTGGCAGCAACTCTCCTGGCGTGCCTCGTCGGGCTCATCCCCGGCGCGTATCTCGTCTATGCCACTGTCTCAGAGTATTGCAGGCCCAGGATACTGCTGCCCTCGTGGGGCGAGCTCAGGGAGATACTCCGTTTCGCCTGGCCTGTTGGTGTCACGAACTTCCTGAACAACGGGATGCTGTACTTCTCCGTCATATATATCGGCCTCTTCGTCATGACGGTAACGCTGGGCAACTACGGCGCAGCATCTACCGCGTATTCTCTGCTCGCCTTGTTCCTCTCCGGCGCGCTCGGCGTCAGCCTCCTCCCGGTCCTCTCCGCGGTGCGGGAGCTGAAGCCGAAGGGCGAGGTTAACACCACGTACGGCAGGATGCTGAACATACAATTGGTCCTTATGCTGCCGCTGATGGCCTTCACAGGGGTAATGGCCGTGCCGCTGCTCTACCTTCTCGTGGGAGCCAGCTACCTTACCGCGCCGCTCTACTTCGTGCTCATCGTCTCGGGGTCGTCTATCTTCCTCTTCACCAATTACGTGAACAGCCTGCTTATATCTGAGAAGCATACGTTCAGCATCATCAAGGTGAACCTGGTCTCGGCAGTGCTGCAGTTGGCGCTGATACTGGCCCTCATCCAGTATACAAAGGTCATCGGCATGATAGTCATAATCTTCTTCATAGGAAACATAGCCGAGACCTTCCTCTTCGCAAGAGAGGCGCGCCGCCACCTCTCTATGCGCTTCGATACTAGGAAGATACTCCTGCTCTACTCTGGCGCACTGGCGTTCGGGCTGGTGCTCGCCGGCGTCTACCTAGCGACCAGCCACTACCTCGCCGCCGCCCCGACACTGCTTAATGATGCGGTCGAACTCGCAGTCGCTATTGTGGTATCGGTACTCATCTACCCTGTGATACAGATAGCCCTCGGAGCGGTGACCAAGGATGACCTCGACTCCATGAGGCTCGCGACGAGCAGGCTCGGGAGGGCGAGCCAGCTCTTCAACAGCCTCTTCTGCTACTCGGGCCGCATCTGCGAACTCCTAGGGCGCAAATGAGCTGCGCCATCCGTTGTCTATACCCGACGTGCCAGGTGCATGGCTCCGTGCAGCCTCAAGGCTTAAAAGACTGCGGCCCGAATGGTAGTCATGGCGGAGGAGAGCACAGCCGAGGTCAAGGAGACGCTCGACAGGGCCGAGGTGAGCCTGGTCCTCGACACCTACGACGATATCTTCTCGGACTTCGACCCGCGGCCCTACAACGAGCGCGCCCTGTCCATGGACTTCCTCGTCGCAGCCAAGAGGGCCGCGCGCGACAAGGGCATAGGGATAGAGCTCCTCCTCCTGATGCCAGGCTCGCTCAGGAATGCCGCTGACGAGGAGCTGATAAAGCTGCGTCTCAGGGGCTATTTCAGGAAGAGTTGCAAGTCAGCTGAGGAGGAGCTTGCAAGGATCAACAGGAACGCTGCCATACTGGTCATAATCGGTATATCCCTTGGCTTTGCAGACGTCATGCTGCTCACCCTCAAGGGCGTGAACGCCCTGATCATCGACTCTCTCGATATAGTGCTCA
>JASHXR010000007.1 GCA_030043435.1 Microcaldota archaeon | reverse complement strand
TATCTTATGCCCAGGCCTACAGCCAGATGCGCTATGGTCGCATCCTCAGTCTCCCCGCTCCTGTGGGATATCATCATCTCATAGCCGTTCTGCCTCGCCAGACTGACGGTCTCGACCATGTCGGAGAGGGTGCCTATCTGGTTCGGCTTTATCAGTATGCCGCTCGCGGCCTTAAGCCTTATGCCTTTTTTCAGCCTCTCCTTGTTGGTGACAAAGAGGTCATCGCCCACTATTATCATCTTCTTCCCTATCCTCTTTGTAAGCTCCGCAAAGCCCTCGAAGTCGTTCTCCTCGAGCGGGTCCTCGAGTATCCTTATCGAGAACCTCTCGGCCATGTCTGCGATGAAGTCTATCTGCTCCGCCTTGGTCAGCCTCTTGCCCTTGTATTCGTAGGCGCCTCCGGAGTAAAACTCCGATGCGGCAAGGTCTATTGCGAGTCCTATGTCTACACCGGTCTTCTGCCCTGTCTGGGCTATCGCCTCGTCGAGCAGGCTAATGGCCTCTGTGTCGTCAATAGGAGCAACCCAGGCCTTCTCATCCCCAAGGCCTATCGGATACTCTGGGAAACGCTTTCGCAGCAGCTCTCCGGCCTTCTTGTGTACCGCCACGTTGGCAAACGCGCATTCGGAGTAGTCTCTACCCGATGACACTGAGAGGAACTCCTGCATGGTGGTTCCGTTCACCGCATGCCTGCCGCCGCCGATTATATTCCCGACTGGATAAGGGAGGGAGAGCTTGCCTCTCCCGGCAAGCCTCCTGTAGAGCCCCATGTTCTCCGACGCCGCTGCTGCCTTCGCCGTTGCGAGAGACGCTGCTATGGCTATGTTGCCGCCCATCGCGGAGAAGTCGTCGGTGCCGTCAATCTCATGCAGAAGTATGTCGATGCCCTTCTGGTCGAGCAGGTCGCTTGAGAGGAGCCTTGGTATAGCGTCTTCCTTGAACCTCCTTATCCCGTAGTCTATCCCCTTCTTAGGGTAATCGCATACCTCAAATGCGCCCTTGCTCGCGCCCCCTGGCGCAGCGGCCCTCCCCATGGTGCTGCCGCCTGATGACACATCTACCTCGACTGTAGGATTTCCCCTCGAATCCAGTATCTTCCTTATCCTTATCGCACTTATCTTGGCCATTGTAACCAACGTTCGTTCAACAGTCAGAGCTCATACATATACACCTTCGCGCGCGGGTGCTCGAAGGAGCACATCTCCTCTACGCTGAGATGCTCGAAGTACCTTCTTATCGGCCTCAGCGAGTTTCCGTGAGCTGATATGAATACAACGTCGTCCTTCTTCAGCGTGGCTACCAGCTCTTTGATGAAGGCTAAGACCCTCTTCTCCACGTCCTTTACGCTCTCCCCATTAGGCGGCGGCACGTCGTACGACCTATGCCACAATGGATACTCCTTGGGATACCTCTTCTCCGTCTCCACCTTGCTCTTCCCGGTTAGCTCGCCGTAGTCCCGTTCCTTTATCCTGGGCTCTATGGTTATCGGCACTGCTGCGCTCCTCCCGCCCAGGACTATGTATAGAGTGCGCTGCGACCTCTTGAGATCGGAGGCGTATGCCCTTGTCGGCACCTCGTCTTTCAGCAGCGCGGCCACCTCCTCGCACTCCTTGACGCCTTCCGGGGTAAGCTCTGAATCCGACCATCCCGTAAATACCTTGTCCCTGTTGTATACCGTCTGGCCATGCCTGAATACGAATATCTTCGCCATGCCATCGCGGGTGCGTCGCCAGAGGTTGCCTCCGGCCATCATTCGGTAGCTTTCTTCACAAGAGCTGCGATCCTTGCCTCTTCTGCAGCGGTCAGTTCCTTCAGCGCGAATGTGGTCGGCCACATGCGGCCCTCATCCAGTTTCGCCTTGTCGCTGAATCCGAATGTAGCATACCTAGACTTGAATTTCCGCCCGCTTTGGAAAAAGCAGATTACCCTGTCATCCTTTGCATACGCCGGCATACCGTACCATGTCTTCGGCGAGAGGCCGGGTGCGTTAGCCTTAACGATAGCGTGGATACGTTTAGCCATTGTGCGGTCAGGCTCCGGCATCTCTGCGATCTTCGCGAGCACTGCGTTTTCGTTATTAGCCCCTTTCTGCTCCATGGCGCGCTCCTTTATCGTCTCCCGCATCGCGGCTTTTTCCTCGTCGGTGAGGAATCCAGCGGATTTTTTGCCTTCGATCTTGCCCATGCAATCACCGGTTTACCTTTCCTTGTGCGCTGCAGAGTCCTGGTCTCTGTCTAGCGTCTTTGTAAGCATGTCTGCAGCTATAGTAACAGGGTTTATTATGCTGCCCACCTCCAGGTCTGCAAGATGCGACTCTGCTTCTGCGTTACTGGCCACGACCGAGATCTTGGCGTTCTTGGCCAGCTTCTTTACAACAAGCACGACATAGATGGTCTTGGAGCTGTCCCTTAGGTCTATCACTATGTCGGTAGCCTTGGCCAGGTTGAACTTCTCAAGCTCAGCCTTGGAGGTATAGTCCTCAACGAACGCAGGATAGCCCTTCTTCCTTAGCGCGTCTACGGTGGGCTTGTCTCCGCTTATGACTATGAAGTTCCTCTTCTGGGACTTGAGCCTTTGCGCGACAAGCTCGTTGGTAGAGTCGAAGCCTATGAGCACGATATGCCTGTGCATCCTCTTCCTGTCGACATTGCTCAGCCCCGAATAAAGCTTCTCCACCCTTGAACTCAAGAACTCACCGGACAGCACAGTGACTGCGCTAAGGAATATACTCAAACCCGAAATTATTAAAACTATCACAAAGTCCCTTCCCAGGCTCGTTATGGGAGTTATGTCCCCGTACCCCACCGTTGATATAGTAACGACAGTGAAGTACAGAGCCTCGTTCACCGATGTTATCTTCACGTTGAAATTGCCGGAATTGCCAAGCACATATGTCCCCACAGTGCCGTAAATGAGCACAGCTGCCATCGCAAGCACGTAAAAGACGACCCTCTTGTCTACCTGCATAGATAACATACGCCAAGATAAAATTATGAACCTGCCTCTCGCGCACTGCGACAGATAAACACGGCTCGCCGGTCCGCAACCAAAGCTATAGGCCCTTTGTCGGGTTCTTGAGGATGCCGGGCATGCATGCAGAAACGGCTATGAGCGGCTCGCCGAAGCGCCATTCCTTGGGCTGACATGCGCACGTCTCGTTCGTAGCATTTAAAAACTATTTGAGGGACAGTGCTAATGTATACGTGGTTGCTTGAAGGTGATTATAGGGGGCACATTCGACAGTCTCCATCAGGGCCACATTGCGCTGATTAGGAAGGCCTTTGATATCGCAGACTATGTCTGCATAGGCCTTACCACCGATGCGTACGTAAGAAAGGCGAAGCCAGAAGGGAAGGCTGCAACGTATTCCAAAAGGAAGGCGCAGCTTGAGAGGCTGGTGAAGGGTTTCAGCAAGAGGTTCGAGATAGTGCCCTTGGAAGACAGATTCGGGCCTTCAACGGCAGGGGACTTTGATGCGATAGTCGTGAGCCCCGGCACCCTTCCCGCTGCGCTGGCGATAAACAAGATAAGGATGACGAAGGGGTTGCCAGAACTGTCCATAATAAAGATAAGGTACGTGAGGGCGTATGACAGCAGGCCTATTTCCACAACGCGAATACGCAAAGGGGAGATAGACAGAGATGGGAATGCGGTAAGGCATGCCTATGGGCACGGTAAAAAGAACCATGCGATGCGCTCATTTAAGTGATGCGGCGAGAGCAACACGAATATACGACTCTGGCATAGGTGGTCATGCGTCTCTGTGCACAACGGCTTATTTTGCGTGGCTTGCCGCCTCTGCGCCAGCTATCCTGCCGAAGACAGCCCCTTTTGTCAATCCTGATCCTCGGGGGTGTCTGTTATAGAAGAATCCTCCGGTAATCTCCCCTGTGGCGTACAGGCCTTGGATAGGCAGGCCGTTCTTCCCGATAACCTGCGCCATTTCATTTATCCTGAGTCCGCCATATGTGAATGTGATACCACAGGTGACAGGGTAGGCTATGAAAGGGGGCTTGTCTATCGCCTGCGCCCAGTTGGTCTTGGGGGGCTCAATGCCTGCAGTCCTCCGTCCGTCCTTGGCCTTGGGGTCGAATGTCCTGCTTTCGTCTATGTGCCTGTTAAACTCAGCTACCGTCTTCTCGAGGCGGGCCGCGTCAACGCCCAGCCTCTCCCCGAGTTGGATAATGGACTGCGCGGTTACCGGAGACATGGTGCCATACTCCTTATCCAATAGTTGCGCCGTCTTCTGGTCAAAGATCTGGTACGCCATCGCGTCATTTTGCATAAGTATGGCCTTTCCGAGTTTTTCATAGGCAAGAGGCACGAAGTCTTCTCCCTCGTCTGCAAAGCGGCAGCCTTCGTTGTTTACCATTATGCCGTATGGCCATGAATAACGTGAAGTGCCATACGCAGTCTCAATGTTGCCATAATCTGGCGCCCTCGCGTCTATTTGAGTAGCGTGGCATCCTGACATCTCGCCGCTGACATCAGCCCCTGATTCGATGGCAGCGAGGAGCGTCTCCCCGGTGTTATGTCTTGTGCCCCTGACCTTGGCCTTCTCCCATTGGGACCCCAAGAACCTTGCCCTCAGCTCCTCGCTTGATTCAAATCCGCCGGAGCCTAAGACGACAGCTCCGGCTTTTATCTCTAAGAGCCTGCCGCTTATCCTTGCCCTGACGCCGCATGCCTTTCCGGCTTCGATGAGCAAGCCTTCCATCTTGGCCTGGTATCGTATCCTGATATTTGGCGTGATCTCGCATTTGGCAAATAGCCCTGATGACAGGCCCCTGCCTT
>JASHXR010000050.1 GCA_030043435.1 Microcaldota archaeon | reverse complement strand
TTGTAAAGCTCCTCTTTTCTGGTGCTTATGTACGTCATGGTGGTGCTTGGATCACTATGCCTAGCAAACCGGCTTGTTAGCACCAAATTGCCATTTGTCTGCTTGGCGAAGGCTGTTATGGCATAGTGTCTAAGGCTGTGAGTAGTCAGTCTATGCAGCCTTCTAGTGCTCCTTTGTGGGTTTGATTCATCTGAGGTGTCGTACACCTCGTCCAAACCCGTCGTTCGCACGTATTCCCTGAATCTGCGCCTTACGTAGTTCTGTTCCAAGTAAGGCTCCGACCTCTTTGTTCTTAGCTTATCAGCGTAGAACAGGTATCCCTGCGCCTTCTCAATCTCAGCCTTGTGCTTCGAGATGAAGGCTATGGTCTCTTTGAACAGAGGCATTGGAATAAGTAATGAGTCCATTACCTGCGCCTTCTCGGTCTTCAAGGTTAATTCCCTCGTTTCAAGGTCTATGGAGTTGATATTGACTCTGACTGCCTCCCCTATTCTAAGCCCAAGCTGCGCTTGGTAGCTGAATAGCAATCGAAACTTGTCAGAGTCTATTACGTGGAGGAACCTTTCTAACTGAGTATCGGAAAACGCCTTTGAGATTGAGCCATATTTCGGCGTTTTTCGCTTACCTGCAAACCTCTTGGTTTGGGTCTTGTGCAATACTGATTGCAGTTTCTGTAACTGATGCCATGAAATATTCATGGACACATGCTTGAGGGTCTCGGGGAAATCCTCGAAATCTTCGCTCCTTGAAGATTTCTTTTTGGGATTTTCGAACTCTGGCTTGACGTCGTGAATCGAATTTGCAGGGGGAGAGATTTGAACTCTCGCAAGCACTAAAGCTACTGACCCCTCGAGCCAGCGCGTTTGACCAGGCTCCGCCACCCCTGCAGGCTAATACGTCTTCTATATCAACTTCCTCCTGTCATGCACTGCACTTATGCTCATTATGCTAGTGAAGGCATCTACTTCTTAAGCTCCTTGTATGTCTCCTTGACGCCGTCGCTTATTATGCCAAGCGCCCTCGAGAGGATGTCGCTAGGGGGCATCTGCCCGAACGTCTCTATGTAGAACTCGAACTCCGTGTCCGAGAGCGCCTTGTATGTCACGAGGCCTGGCTGGAACTTCGAGCTCCTGGCCCCTGTGCCGAGCACCGCCTTGCCGTCGAGCCTGAGTGACTGCCCCTCCCCAAGCTTCATGAGCGGTATCTTCTCGTTGGCCACCTTGACTGACTTGTCGCTGCTCTTCAGGTCCTTGGAGTAGACCGTGCCAGGACCCTCCGCAGCAAGTGTGAAGAGTATCTCATCCTTATCGCCGTATCCCTTCGCCGGAGTGGCGAGAGGCACAAGCCCTATACGGTGCGCTATGTACTCGTCGAACATAGATGTAGTGTTCTCATAGAACGTCACGTTGTCTATGGCGAACGAGGCCACTCCTGCAATCCCAGCCCTCCTGATCGCGTTAGCCGAGCTGATGCTGGCGTCGCTAAGCTTGAAGCGCAGCGACGCTTGGGTGTTCTCAATGACCGTTATCTTCATCAAATCAGCCGACCGGCCAGAAGCAGCAGACTGGAGCCGGTTATAACCTATAATATGTTTGATAAAGTATTTAAACCCATATAGACCGCGCGCCATCCCCTCTGAAGGGGGCGCCCACTGCCCCTTCTGCGCCGCAGCCACCATGCCGCGCCATCCCGGATATGCGGCTGAGATTGTGCCGCAGTACGCTGCGGCAGGAGACAGAAACGCTTAAATCAGCCAGAGGAGAGAGTGTACTAGATTTCCATGGCCGAGGACTTCAATGTCACAGCGTATGAGGTAGAGGGCAGGGTGGACTACGCAAGGCTCATCGAGAAGTTCGGCATAAGGCCCATCGACGCTGCCCTGGAGAAGAGGATAGGGAAGGACGCAGGAGAGCTCCACTACCTGATAAGGAGGAAGATCTTCTTCGCCCACCGCGACATGGACTGGCTGCTCACCGAGTACGAGAAGGGCAACAGGTTCTACGTCTACACCGGCATAGCGCCATCCGGAGGCATGACCATCGCGCATCTCCTCCCGTTCATCATGGCGCAGTGGCTGCAGGCTAGGTTCGGGGCAGAGGTGCTTATCCAGATACCTGACGAGGAGAAGTTCCTCGCCAAGAGGGACCCCAACCTGACTCTGGAGAAGGTGCACGGCTTTGCGTACGCAGACGCGCTCAACATAATGGCATTGGGCTTCGACCCTAAGCATACGAGAATCTTCCTCAACACCGAGTATGCCGGAAAGCTCTACAAGCAGGCCGCACGGGTAGCCAAGCACATAACCTTCTCCATGGTCAAGGACGCTTTCGGGTTCACCGGCGAGACCAACATAGGCACCATCTTCTACACAAGCATGCAGGCAGTACCAGCATTCATAAAGTCCGTAGAGGCCGGGAAGGACGTGCCGTGCCTGATACCTCTAGGTGCGGACCAGGACGTCCACTTCAGGGTGGCGCGCGATGCGATAGCGAAGCTGGGATACCCTAAGCCTGCGATAATGCACAACAAGTTCCTCCCGGCCCTCAAGGGCGGCGCAAAGATGTCCTCAAGCGACCCAGACAACACCATCTATCTCGACGACGCGCCAGAGGTGGTGAAGAAGAAGGTCAACAGGGCGATAACCGGGCAGCAGGCCACTGCCGAGCTGCAGAAGGAGCTGGGTGGCGACCCTGACAGGTGCTCCGTCTGCCAGTACTACCGCTTCCTCTTCGAGCCCGACGACAAGAAGCTCGCCGCGATACTCGACGCGGAGAGGAATGGCACCATGCTCGCCGGAGAGCACAAGGCCGACCTGGCAGCGCGGATCAATGCCTATCTCGAGCGCCACAGGAAGGCAAAGGAGAGGGTCTCAGGCAGCATGGCCGACGTCATGCTGGGGCCTTAGGAGCAAGGAAATATATAAGTACCACGAGACTGTAGCTTAATCTGTGGTTTTATGGCACTGCGCAAGATGCGAAGCACGCCGTTGTCCGAGGCCGTCAAAGACCCGCTGATACAGGAGGCGGCACAGGCGCGTTACACCCAGTTGGTGCGCTCGGGAAATCAGGATGCAGCTAATTCATTCGCGCATGCGATGGGCATCAGCGATGCAGCCAAGCAAAGAGCTGCTTCCGAAGTCATCTTGGGCAGGCTGGGAATAAGGCCCCGCAGATAGATGGATCAGCGTAGCATGCGCATCCATCGACAAGCCCACGTATCTGCTCTGCATCCTGCGGCCTGCGACGGGTATAAATATTAGCAAGGAGCAGGGTAAATCAAGAAGGGGCTATGCCGTTCAGGGGCACTGACTGAGGTGCATGCCCGATGAGACAGGTGTCGAGATGCCAAGACTCAAGGAACAAAAAGCTGCAATGCGCGGCGAGGTCAACGCCAAGATAAGCGAATTGGAGGCGAGCGGCGCGATAAAGCCGACCACCAAGGTCTGCATACTCCTAGTCGGCGAGGGCAAGGCCACAGAGCTGAGCCCGACCATGCACAACGCCGCGTACAGGAAGGGCGGCGATGACCTCCTCTACATAAAGTCAGGCACCAACGACCTTAAAGGTATAATGGAAGAGATGCACGCGCCGGGAAGCAGGATAAGAGGCGCCAGCGTTGGCATACCATACAAGCAGGAGGTGATGAAGTACCTCGACTTTGTCGACCCCACAGCCCGCGAGATAGGCGCGGTGAACACCATAGTCAACAACAACGGCAGGCTGGAGGGCTACAACTCCGACTGGATAGGCGCGCAGGCCGCGATGCTGGAGAGGCGCGACGCAAAGGCAAAGCTGCGCACCGGCGCAAAGGCCGTCGTGATAGGCGCAGGAGGCGCAGGGATGGCACTCACATACATGCTCAAGAAGAACGGCGTAGACGTCACTGTATACAGCAGGGACCCCGAGCACGCGAAGTCAGTGGCCGAGAAGCTTGGCGTCAGGTGCGGCGGAGGCCTCGATGCGCTCGCATCAGCTGGCCGCGTCGACATCATAGTCAACACGACGTCTGTGGGATCAAAGGTAGGCGGCCACGCCGGAGAGTCGGCAGTGCCGGCCTCTCTGCTGGAGAAGAACTCCGGAGCCGTAGCCTTCGACGCCGTCTATCTGCCGCACGAGACGAGGTTCCTCCTCGACGCCAAGGCCGCGGGTCTCACCCCGGTCTACGGCGACCGCATGCTCCTCTTCCAGGCCGGGTTCCAGGTCGAGAAGTTCGCGTCTGGCAAGGCCCCGGTGCGCGAGATGGAGGCTGCGCTGAACGAGTACCTGAAGTCCCTCGGATCGCAGCAGTAGAGTCTTAGGAGCCTGTAGACACGAAGCAGAGATGCAGATGCAAGAGGTCTGGATAGGATGGTCCGCATCAGCATAATAATCCCTACCTACAACGAGGCGCGCTACATAGGCCGCACGCTCACGAGCATAAAGGCGCAGGGGTACCGCGACATAGAGGTCATGCTGGCAGACAGCATGAGCACCGACGGCACAGCAGAGGTGGCCCGCTCCGTCTACCCTGGCATCACGGTCTGCGAGTGCGCGGGAAGGGGGGTGCCGCTGGCGTGCAACAGCGCGGCGAGGGCGGCAAAGGGCGAGCTCCTCCTCTTCATAGACGCAGACACTGCGATCTCGAAGACCACGCTGCGCGCGTACGACAGGGCCTTCAGGGAGAATGAGATAGTGGCGGCCACTGGCCCGATACGCCCGCTCGAGCGCTCCACTTGGGCCACGGCCTTCGGCTTCAAGCTCGTCTCCGTCTATCTCGTCAGGCTGCTGATGCTCTTCGGCCGCCCGTCGATAATAGGCTCCAACTTCATAGTCACCAGGAAGGCGTATGCGAAGGTCAAGGGCCTCGACGAGCACCTAGCTACATACTTCGACTGGGACCTGGCGCACAGGCTGGGCAGGATAGGCAAGACCATGTACGTGAGCGGAGGTGTGGCGTACACCAGCACGAGGCGCGTCAAGAAGTGGGGTGCGGCGAAGTACTTCCTCTGGCATCTCTCCAACGCGCTGCTCTACCAGCTCCGCCACAAGGTGAGGGACGACTACGAGATAGTACGGTAGCCCTCAGACGACAATTATCAACAGGCTTGTTTTAAGGAACAGCGTGCGCCCAGTCCAAGGTATTGGGTGTGCCAAACGCGACAGTATAATAAGCAGAAGAGGGCCTGCGCCTATCTACCTTCTGTATCCTTCTTCGAGGGCCTCTTCCTGTAGACCTCGCTGAACTTGTAGCACCTGTCGGAGCAGTAGTACCTTATGGCGCCGTTCCTCTTGATGTAGGTCAGGCCCGTGCCCTTCTCCATCTCCTTGGTGCAATAGGAGCATCTCATCTGCTTACCTCGCGCGTATCGGCTTGTCCTCCCTGCTCGTGTCGCCGAACCTTATGAGGTCGCCGACCCTGACCTTGCCCTTGATGTTCTTCCTTATGACGCGGCCCTTGTCAGGCCCCTCGAGTATCTTGCCGAGGACCTGCTTTATCTCGCCGTAGATGCCGGTGCGCCTTGGCGCTACCTCGACCACCTCGGCCAGCCATCCCTCCAGTTTCTTGCCCTGTTCCGGCTGCTGCGCCATGGATCACGCCTTCTCTACAGGCTTGGCAGGCTGTCCAGGCGCCTGTGCATCCTTTGGAGCCTCCTTCTTCTGCTTAGGCTGCGCAGGCTTCTGCTTCTGCGCCTGCTCCTTCTCCTGCGGGGCCTTCTCCCCTCCGCCTGTCTTGCCGGTTATCCGCGCGATCACGTCCTTCATGAGGTGCTCCGAGCCGCCTGGCTTCTCTATCGCCGCTGCAGCGCACGGCACGTTCATGCCTATCGCCCTGCCGAGCTCGAGCTTCGTGGCGATGTATCCGAAAGGCACCTTCTTCTGCCCGCAGATCGTCGGGATATGCATCACTACCTCCTCTGGCTCGACGTCCTCTGCCAGCACGACGAAGCTCGCCAGGCCGCGCTCGACGCTCTTCGTAACCTCGTTCGCGCCCTTCCTCACTGTCCCGCTCTCCTTCGCGAGCTGGAGCGTCTCCGCGATCTTGCCAGCAAGCTCCTTCGGTGTCTCGAATTTCACATAGGCTTTTGCCATACCTACACCTCATTTCATCGGTGCAACGATAAGTTGCTCTATCCGGATGATAGATGGTAATATATAGGCGCATAAAAGCTTATAAAGTGCGAGGTCTCCCAAGCCGCGCAGCGCCGCACTCGCCTAGGTGTACTTCGTGTTTATCGTCGCCACTACCTCGATCTGGCTGCAGGCACCGCAGGTCCAGGGAGCGTCCAACATAGAGCTAATGTTTAAAAAGGAACCGTGAGAGATAACCCTGATTATCATGACATCCATGAGACAGAGGCCCGCCAACTCCGCGGCAGTGCAGCTTCCGAAGCAGCTGGTCTTCAAGCCCATCGACGCCGCGCTGCGCGAGACCTTCAGAAAGAGCACTGGCAGTCCGACCTCTTTCCTGAACATACCTAGGCTATACGGGGACAGGAAGGCGAAGCACAGCCGCCATACGACAGGCAGGACGACGCCCAAATTCAGGGAGGCGAGATTCGCGGCGCGCCAGGCCCAGAAGGCGCAGACCCAGGCAAGGCAGTCCCGCGCTCAGACGATAAGGGATGCAGCAGCAGCGCGTCGGCAGTCCAGCGCCGCCAGGAAGGCTGAGAAGCGCGCTATGAAACCGCGCGCGCAGGTCCGCACTCCAGACCCTGCGCTCAAGGCCAACAGGAGGCCGTGAGCCTTGCATGAAGGGCGGCAAGACGCTGACGCATTCGCAACGCTCTGCCCTCAGTAGTATGCAGCCTTCTTGGTGGGCTCCCTCTTGACATAGCTCACGTATATGAACAGCGCCAAGGCCGCGACAAGTGCGCTTCCCCCCACCAGCGAGATCAGCAGGATGTAGTTGCCGCTTGCGCTGTTGGTGAGGTAGCCTGTGAAGTCCGTTGCCCCACCGAAGAGAGACTGGTACTGCAGCACGCCGAAGAGGTTTATCGAGAGGAAGAGCCACAGCATTGCGACCAGTCCTGCCCTCCTGTCCCTCATGACCGCCAGCGCTACCGTAACCGCAAGCAGGAGCGCGGAGATCCCGACCAGCGGGAGGTTCTGGCCTATGCCAAGCATGACAGACGGCGCATAGTTCAAGGCCGCATAAAGAATCGCGGCTATGCCTACCAGAAGTCCCAGGAGTCCCGGAGCCCGTAGCCTGCTGACCTCGAAATAGTTCGCGGCTATGAAGAGGGCTATCAGTATCAGCCCGGCCAGCACCAGCAGGTTGAACGGGTTGAGTATTATGCCAGCAAGGCTTATCGTGCTGCTGGCGTAGTCTATCCCTATCCCTGTAAGGCTTGAAGTGAATATCGCCACTACGAAGACCGCGACGAGCAGGGTCGAGACGCCGTAGACCTTTATGTACCTGCTCTCAGAAGCCAACTCGCCTATGTACTCGCTGTACGCAAGGAACGAGTTCTTGAGTATGAAGAAGAGGAACGCTATCAGCGCAGGGGCTACGTACATCACTGCCACGGCAGGAAGCAGCTTTGGATATGTAGCCTCGAAGTTGACT
>JASHXR010000049.1 GCA_030043435.1 Microcaldota archaeon | reverse complement strand
CCCTCCTCCTGTGCTGCGGCGTCTCGACCCACGAGACGGTCTCCACGGCCCTCTCGAGCAGCTCCGGCCTCTCGATGTACTTGCGGTAGTCCAGGACTATCTCCGTAGCCGCCTTGGCCATGCCGTCCAAGTACGTCATCTCAGTCAGCCCTGCCTCCTGCAGTATCGCGAGGATCTCCTGCGCCCTGCCTACGGCGAAGACTGGAAGGAGCGCTGTGCCGCCCTCCTCCACCACCTTCCTGACATGGGTTGTGAACTCCTTCTTAAGCGCCTCCCTCTCCGCATGCTCCCTCAGCGCGTATGTCGACTCCGTTATCAGTATGTCGCACTCAGCTCTCTCAGCGCCCTTATGCAGCGTCTGCGCGTTAGGCTTGAAGTCGCCGGTGTAGGCAATGCGCCTCCCTCTCTTGTTCTCCAGCACCGTGATCGCGCTGCCGCTTATGTGTCCCGCATCGCGCAGCACCGCCGAGTACTCCCCTATCTCCACGCTCTCGCCGTAGCCGCACGCCACGTAGCTATTGACGAAGGAACGCACCTCCCTGCCGAGGAACTTCTGCGCGCCGCCGTGCTTCCTCGCCACCTTGATAGCGTCTTCTATCAGGAGCCTGGAGAGGTCGCGTGTAGGCGGGGTGCCGAGGGTGAACGGGAAAGCGGACTCATAGAGGGCCGGGGCGTTGCCGCTGTGGTCGAGATGGGCGTGGCTGAGTACAAACGCGTCTACCCTCTCCGCGCGCTCCGGATACTCCGTCTTGTGGTCCAGCTTTATCCCATAGTCGAGGAGGATCCTGCTGCTCCCTTCGAGGAGGATGCCTGACCTGCCGACCTCGCCTGCGCCTCCAAGAAACCTGATATCCAACCTATCACAACCGCTGCGCTGCTCAGCCAACTCTAAACCTAACAAGTATTTAACGCAAGTATTTTAACCTATTGCAGCACAAGGTTAATATGATGACATGGTAGAGCCCGACGCGCCGGTCCAGGATGGCGCACCAGCCAGACCAGCGCCTGCTCCAACGACCAAGGCCGAGGCCCACGCCTCCGCCCCTATCGACGAGATAAACTTCCTCGAGCTCGCGAGCCTGCTGAAGGTCACTCAGAATACGGTGCTCGAGCGCTTCGGCAGCGCCCTAAACGCCTCCATCTTCGACGCCTCTAACATCGCAGGCACGCTGAAGCAGCACGGCCTTATCGACTTCACCGCGTATTACCCAGGCCCCAACGAGATAGTGGTCACAGATGCGGGGAAGCGGCTGATAGCAGAGGCCGACGCAAAGTCCACCGAGAAATACGACCGGCTCGACGAGGCCATCCTCGCGCAGCTCTCCGGCGGCAAGAGGCTGCCGCTCGAGCTCCAGAACACGCTCAACCTCAGGCCGAGGGACCTCGCGATGAGGCTCTACAAGCTCTCGAGGCAGGGCTTCATCATCTACGAGCTCAAGAGCGGCACTGTCGAGCTGCTGCTTACCGAGGCAGGCTTCCTCAAGGCCGGCCCTGCTGGCGCCGAGCACGGCGCGCACCGCCACGCAGGAGCAGCGGCCGCGTCAGCCGCAGGCGCCGCGCCGCACGCGCCCCCACCGCCCACACAGACGGCCAATGGAGCGGCACTCCCGCAACCAGGCGCCGCCGGACAGGGAGAGCCCAAGCTGCACGGCAAGCCGCTCTCAAAGTCGAGGGCGCTGCCCCTGGTCATCGCCATCGTCGTGGTAGCGATAGCGGTCATCGTACTCTACTACCTGAAAGTCATCTAGGTGCAAGCATGAAGCTGCTAGACTACATGGAGGCCAAGAGACTGCTAGAGAGGTACGGCATAAGCAGCATAGAGAGCGCCTATGTCTCGAGCGCCAAGGACGCGGTCTCGTTCTCCAAAGGAAGGGCGATAGCGATGAAGGTGCTCTCCGATAAGCAGCTGCACAAGTCCAAGGCCGGGCTGGTGAGGCTCAACCTCTCCGCTCCAGGCGAGATAGAATCCGCATATGCCGCGCTCTCCAGGAAGGGACAGGCGCTCAGGCCGTTCAAGATCATAGCGCAGAGGATGGCAGAGCGCGGCGACGAGATAATAGTCGGGGCTCGCACCGACCCGCAGTTCGGCAAGGTCGTGCTTATCGGCCTCGGTGGAATATACGTCGAGATCTTCCGCGACTTCGCGCTGAGGGTGGCCCCTCTCTCCGCTGTCGACGCGGAGGAGATGCTCGCCC
Source organism: Microcaldota archaeon (assembly GCA_030043435.1). Lineage (GTDB taxonomy): Archaea > Micrarchaeota > Micrarchaeia > Micrarchaeales > CABMGC01 > JAKAVK01. The sequence continues at coordinate 2,139 of JASHXR010000049.1, read as the reverse complement.
AGCTGAAGTCCGAGAGGATAGTGACGCACGGCGGCAGGCACAGGAAGCAGATACTCTCCCTGCTCCTCGGCGTGGCGAGGCTGATGAAGGAGAACGACTCGATAAGCGAGCTGGACCTCAACCCTGTGATAGTGACAGAGCGCGGATACAGCGTCGTCGACATAAGGGTCCTAGGGAAGGTGTAGATATGGGAGCGAGACTTGACCTCAAACCGATGCTGAAGCCGCGGTCCGTTGCCATAGTGGGCGCGTCGAGGGACCCCGACAAGGTCGGCCACGTGATACTCCAGAACTACCTCAACGCCGGGTTCCCGGGCAGGCTCTATCCTGTGAACAAGACCGCAGACAAGATACTCGGCCTCAAGGCATATGCGAGCGTGCTCGACATAAAGGAGCGCCTCGACCTCGTCGTTATCGCTGTGCCGGCGCCTGCTGTGCCCGCAGTGATGGAGGAGTGCGGCAAGGCTGGCGTGAAAGCTGCCGTGGTAGTCAGCGGAGGCTTCGCAGAGGTCGGCAACGCGGACCTCCAGGCCCAGCTCGTCTCTATCGCAGACAGGTACGGGATAGCCACTCTCGGGCCGAACTGCCTCGGCGTGATGGACCCGAGGTCGAGGGTCGACACGCTCTTCCTTCCCACATACAAGCTCTCCAAGCCGCAGATCGGCGGCGTCAGCTTCATGGCCCAGTCCGGAGCCGTAGGCAGCACCGTGCTCGACCTGATATCAGGCGAGGGCTTCGGGCTCTCCAAGTTCATCTCTTACGGCAACGCGGCGCAGGTGGACGAGGTAGACATACTCGACTACCTTGCCGACGACCCAGAGACCAACGTCATCGTGATGTACATAGAGGGCATAAAGCGCGGCCGCGAGTTCATCGCTGCTGCGAAGCGCGCAGGAGCGATAAAGCCCGTGATAGTGCTCAAGGCGGGGAAGACAGCTGCAGGGGTCAAGGCGGCCCACTCTCACACCGCTGCGCTGGCCGGCGACTATGAGGTGCAGGAGTCCATCTTCCGCCAGGCGGGGTTCATAATAGCCGATGACCTCAGCGACCTCCTCTACTACGCGAAGATATTCGAGGCCGAGCCGGAGCCGAAGGGGCCGCGGGTCGCAATCGTGACCAACGGAGGAGGGGCAGGGGTGCTCACCACAGACGCGCTGGGAGCGTCTGGCATACTCTCGATGGCAGAGTTCACGAGACAGACGAGCGAGGCGCTGAGGAAGGCCATGCCTCCGCTCGTCAACATAGCCAACCCGCTCGACCTCGCAGGCGACGCCGGAGAGGAGAGGTACGACAAGGCCCTCGCGGCCCTCGAGAGCGACGCCAATGTCGACATGATAATAGTCATAATGCTCTTCCAGACGCCTGGGGCAGACTCTGCCTCAGCTGCGAAGCTGATAGCGTACAAGGACAGGAGCGAGAAGCCGATGATAGTGATAAGCATAGGCGCAGGATACACGGAGATGCACAAGCGCATGATGGAGAGCGCCGGGCTCCCTGTCTACGACTCTCCTGCCGATGCTGCAGCAGCGCTGGCTGCGCTCTACAGGTACTCCCTCTTCAGGAAGAGGCGGAGCCAGCCCAGCCGCTGAGGCCGCGTTCAGCAGAGCAGGTAGTCGATCGCCCTCTTCACCGCCTTCTCCTTCGCCTCATCAGAGCTCAGTATCTCGAAGAGCTCAGTCGGGTTCTTGCCGAGCTCATACTTATTCTGCCTCAGCCTCTCGGCGAAGACGGCGAGGCCGTAGTCGCGGACCGAGGTCTGGCCGGGAAGCGTCGCTCCCTTCCCAACGCCGTCACTCTCCGCCTGCGCGGAAAGGCCCGGCCTCGCGACCTCCACTATCGCTGAGTCGCTGTACCTCCTCACTATCTCCTGCGTCTCTACCTGTATGCCGCGGTATCCCTCCTTCATCCTGCCGCTGAACTCTATCCTGAGTACCGGCCTGTCATCCGCGCAGTTCTCCCGTATCCTCGTCTCGACCTCCTCCTCGATCCCAGCAGGAGATTTGCCTTCCATCGACACCTTTATGATGACGAAGCGCCTCGACTGTATCCTATTGAATCCATATGTCTTCGTCGCAGTGTCGTATACGTAGAAGCCCTTCCCCTCCTGCTCGCCGTCCTTCAGCTGCGTGAGCACCGTGCT
>JASHXR010000048.1 GCA_030043435.1 Microcaldota archaeon | reverse complement strand
TGTGTTCACCCCGACCATCGTTATGGTCTTGTTCGGGCAGATCCTCTCGCATGCGGAGCAGCTTATGCACGTGCTCATGTCGAGCCTCAGCTTGCCCCTGTAGCTGTCGGGCAGCGGCTCCCTCCTCTCTGGAAACTCCAGCGTCGACCTCTTCTCCCCGAGCGCCCTTACCGATCTGGCTAGCGGGCCGAGCATGCGCTCACCTGCCCCGCAGCGCTGCCGCGCGCCTTCCTGCCCCTGCCATCGTCATCGCCACAGCCAACCAATCGCCTACGCCACGAATATTATATAGGTCAGTATAAGATTTATTAAAGCGAGGGGGAGGAGCCAGAGCCATCCGAGCCTCAGCACCCTGTCCAGCCTCATCCTCACTGTCGTCGCCCTTATGACTATCGCCACGAGCGCGACAGCGAAGGCCTTGGCGATGAGCCATACCGGCCCCGGAAGGAAGGACGGCCCGCTCCACCCGCCGAGGAAGAGGATGGCTATGACCAGGCCTATGAGGAAGACGCGGGTATAGTCTATGAAGAGCGCCAGGGCGTAGTACGGCGCGCTGTAGTCGGTGAGCCAGCCTGCTATCAGCTCCGAGTCGGCCTCGCGCAGGTCGAACGGCGGCCTCTCCATCTCGGCCAGCATGGCCACGAAGAAGACGGCGAAGCCTATGGGCATCACGACGGCGAACCATGCGAGGCCAGACTGCGCGGCGATTATGCTCCCTATGCTGTAGCTGCCGGAGAGCAGCGCCACTGCAGCGAGCACCACCAGCATCGGGAGCTCGTAGCTTATCAGCATGAGCACAGAGCGCTGCGCGCTTATGTCCGCGAACTTGTTGCCGCTCGCGAATCCGGAGACGAAGACCAGGAGCGGGAGGAAGGCTATGATGATGAAGATGGCGAGCATGCCCAGGCCGAGGTCGGTAGCCTGGAGCGCTGGCGAGAGCGGGATGAGCAGGATCATGAAGGTGGTGAGCGCGAGGAGCAGTATGGGCCCTATCGCCAGGAGGACGCGGTCCGCGTTCTCCGGGGTTATCTGCTCCTTTGAGAGGAGCTTGACCAGGTCGGCGAGGTTCTGCAGGAAGCCGTACTTGCCCACGTAGGTGGGGCCGTGCCTGTGCTGTATCCTCGCTATAACCTTCCTCTCGACCCACCCGAAGACGTATGCGAAGACGGAGATGACGATCAGCATGGCTATGGCGTACGCCAGTATCGCGGCTGCGTAGAGGAGCAGGCTCCCGGAGGAGAGCCAGGACTGCCAGTCCGAGACGATGGGCGAGACGATGCTATCTATCAACACAGGCCATCACCAGGTCAAGGCTTCCCATTATAGCGAAGAGGTCCGCGAGCCGCTGCTCCCTAGCCAGGTAGGGGAGCGCTGCCAGGTTTATGAAGCTCGGGTCGCGGATGGAGAGCCTGTACGGCCTCTGCGGGTCAGCGACCATGTACATCATGCACTCCCCCCTCGGCAGCTCCCTGCTCACGCTCACCGTCCTGTTCTTCGCGGCTGGGCCGATCAGCTTTGTCGTGGCGCCGAGCGCCGAGCCCTCGGGCATGGAGAGCAGAGCCGCGCGTATCAGCCTTACGCTCTCCCTCATCTCGAGCATTCGCACCTTGTATCGCGCGAAGTTGTCCCCCTTCAGCGCTGTCACCGAGGAGAAGTTGAGCTTCTTGTACGCATAGTACGGCCTCGCTGCCCTCACGTCGTAGTCTATGCCTGATGCGCGCAGCACAGGCCCTGCCACGCCGAGAGCCCTGGCCTCGTCCGCGCTGAGCACGCCTACCCCCTTCATCCTCTCCATGAAGACAGGGTTCTTCTCCAGATACGACTCGTACTGCCCTATCCTCTTCTCGAAGTAGGTGAGGAAGGAGAGGCAGCTCTCGGAGAAATCAGGAGGCAGCTCCATCGTGACGCCTCCCACCCTCATGTTCACGTAGAACATGCGCTGGCCAGTGGCCTCCTCGAGCAGCGCCAGCACCCTGTCCCTGTCCTCGAAGCCCCACATGAAGGTAGTGAACATCTGGCCCATGTCGTTGCAGAGCGCGCCGAGGAAGAAGAGGTGGCTCGCGATCCTCTGGAGCTCCAGCTGTATCAGCCTCACGTAAGCGGCCCTCTCCCCTACCTCGACCCCCAGCGCAGCCTCAACTGCGGCGACGTACGCCTCGTCATACGAGAGCGGGGCTATGTAGTCGAGCTTCTCCATGTACGGCGGGCTCTGCATGTACATCCTCGTCTCGACGAGCTTCTCGACACCGCGGTGCAGGAAGCCGATGTGCGGCTCTACCTCCTTCACCGTGTCCCCGTCCAGCCCTACCACCAGCCTGAGCACCCCATGGGTAGACGGGTGCACAGGGCCTATGTTTATCCTTGTTATCATCGCTTATCCCCGCCGCCTGACTTATCATCAGCGCCTCGCGCCGCGCCCTTCTTCCCCGCAGCCCTCGGCCCTCTGGCTGTTGCGCCAGGCGCACTAGCTGCCGGCAGAGGAGCGTTCCTCCCTGCCTGCCTCTCCGAGGGCGCTCCTACTGTATTGGCCTTCCTCGCCGCAGCCACGTCCTTATTGTCTGCAGTCCTGTACTCTGCATTCCACTGGAAGGACTTCCTGAGCGGCGGGTCTACGCCGTCCCACTTCTCAAGCAGAAGGCGCGAGGCCACGCGCCCGTGCACCCCTATGCCGAACATCTCCATCATCTCGCGCTCGTACCAGTCCGCTGCAGGATAAACGTCCATCACCGTAGGCACCCACGCGTCGTCATACCCAATCTCCACCTCAACGGTCTCGTCCCTGTTCCCTGCGAGGTCCCTGATGAAGTAGAGCGCTGTGAGGCCCTTGCCGTAGTCCACTGCTGTTATCTTGACCAGGTAGCCATAGCCCTGCCCCTTCAGCTCTCCAAGCCCCTGCACAAGCACCTTCCTCTCAAACCTCAACGACTCCACCCAGCTTCTCCTGCAGCTTCATCAGAGCGGCGAAGAGGTTCTCGGGCCTAGGCGGGCAGCCAGCGACGTAGACGTCGACAGGGAGCACCTGGTCTATCCCCCTCACTATGTTGTAGCTCTCCCACCACGGCCCTCCGCAGGTCGCGCACTCGCCGAACGCGATGACGTGCCTCGGCTCTGCCATCTGCTCGTGGAGCCTCTTCACCTCCGGCACCATGTTCTTCGTGACCCATCCTGCGACGAGCATGACGTCGCACTGCCTCGGCGTCGCCCTGAAGAAGAGGTAGCCCTTCCTCTCCGCGTCTATCCTTGCGGCGCCGAAGTCCATCATCTCTATGGCGCAGCACGCGAGCCCGAACTGGAGCGGCCACGCCGAGTTCCTCCTCGACCACTTGACCACCGACCGCGAGGCCGGGAGCGCCTTGAAGAGGTCAGAGAGCCTTGCGAACATGGCGTTAGGCTTGCCCACCTCGCGCGCCGACTCCATCACGAGCCTGTCCATCTCCTGCTTCGCGTTCCTGAACTCGGCGCTCTCATGGTCTATCGCGCCGGCGCCTGCATCTCCTCCTACATCGCTCATGCAATATCTACCTCAAGTCCGCGCCGTACTGCGCCTCTCGCCTCCAGGCTCACTCGTTGGCCCACCTGGCGATCATGATTACGAGCATCTCAAATATAAGGCTGACGACGAAGAGGCCGAGGAGCGCGTAGTCGGCTGTCGCAGAGACCGAAGACGCGTTGACGGACCAGATAAGCATCACGGCGACGATGACCTCGAACGCGAGGAACATCGGGAAGTAGTAGAGGTACTCGTTCATCACGCTCGTCCGCCTGCCGCGGCTCTCCTCTGCGCTCTCGTAGCTCGCCTCCTTGACCGTGTTCCTCCTGCTCGTCCTCCTTACCAGCTTGGAGCCAAGGAGCATGAGCGCAGGCTCAAGCAGCGCTACCGCGGCGAAGATGACTATCGCCACGTACTCCGAGACCATGGATGAGGATATGTATCCATAGTTTATTAGCGTTGCCGTCGTCCGCGTGCATCGGCATATTCGCAAAGTTTAATATGCAGTTATGGCTTATAATGTCAGTGCGGGCCCGTAACTCAGCATGGCTAGAGTGGAAGGCTTTTAACCTTTAAGTCGTGGGTTCAAATCCCACCGGGCCCGCCTTCTTTTTACGACGACAAAGCGGGGCCCGTTTCCAAGGCGCAGAAAAGCAGAAACGATGCGCAAATGCGGGCTCGGGGTGCGTTTGCCGAGTTTCATGGAAGTCATGGAAAACAGGGTTCGGGGTTGGCTTTTCAGGACTTCCTCAAATACACCAGTCAGTTAAGTAACACAGTTTCAAAACATCAGTTGGAACAGCTTAGAACAGTAGTTACAAGAGCGCACGAACGCCGTTTCAGAAGGCGCAGAGAACCTAGGTATGGCACAATCAACAAGGGCTTTACCGAGATTGAGTTGCAGCATTTCCTCAGAAATGTGCATAGCGACAAGTTCAGCCTTCTATTCAGGTATCAGGCGTTCCTCGGCTTGCGCG
>JASHXR010000047.1 GCA_030043435.1 Microcaldota archaeon | reverse complement strand
TCGCCGACCTGCGGCCCGTTGCCGTGCGTGACTATTACCTGATGGCCCAGCCTGGCGAGCCTGGCAATCTCACCAGACACGGCGCCGAGTGCGCCCCTCCCTGACAGCGCGTTCCCGCCTATCGCGATGAGCTCTCTCATCCAGACCACCATCAGCGCAAGCTGGCGCTTGATGCGCCGCGCCTTCGCACCCTGCGATTACGAGTGCAACTTATATATATGGCTTGCGCCGCGCGCCAATCGCATCTCCGGCGCGCCATCCAGGAGGACGCGCGATGACGAATGGCGGCGAGGCCGATACGCCGCATTTCGTAATACCATTACGCTACTTGTATGCATAGCGATATGTCCGTACCATAAACAATATATATCAGTTATGCCATACTATAGCGGTGGCGAGAGGCCTGTGAGGGATTGCAGGCTGATCGGATGGGGGGACTAGATGGAGAGGAGAGGACGGGCGCTGGGCGGAGAGGGTGGGGGTAAAAGAGGTGGAGTAGCGGCAGCCGCGCCTGCTGGCGCGGTTGACGAGGCGGAGGGCGAGAGCCTCCGGTACCTTGTCGAGAACAGCTGCATCACGTGCGACAAGCTCCTGCCCAGGTACACGGTGCGCATACTGGTACCCGCGTACATGCAGGAGAGGGACGCGAGCGTGAGGGGCGGTATCGCCAGGAGGAGGCTGATGTGCGTAGACTGCTACAACTCGATGCGGGTGGCGCACAGGCAGAGGATGGTCAGGAACCCAATGGCGCAGCGGAGGCCCCTGCTCAAGGAGCTGGTCGCGTCCTTCCTGCTGGAGTGAGCCCCGATGCTGACTGCACGGTAGGGCTGCCTGCCCTGCCGCGGCAATGCACTCTCTTTAGAGCTAGGCATGCCCGGCAGGCAGGATCCCGGCCTCTGCTGCTGACGATGCATGTGGAGCCAGGTACACCGGAGCGCAGCAAGGGATATTAACGCAAGCGGAGAGGATACTGCTGCTGGCAGCATAGCGCTGCTTCGGCTGACGTGATCGCATGGGTCTGAGTGCCAGTGACGCAGCGACGGTGGGGAAGCTCGCTGCGATGGTAAGGAAGCGGATGGAGGGCGAGACGACAGGCCACGACTGGTGGCACGTCTACAGGGTATGGAAAAACTCTGTCTATCTCGCGGGGCGGGAGAGAGGAGCAGACCTCTTCGTAGTCCAGCTCGCCGCGCTCCTGCACGACATCTCAGACTGGAAGTTCAACGGAGGCGACACGCGCAAGGGCGCGCGCATCGCTGCGAGGATGCTGAAGGGACTGAAGGTCGACGCAGCGACAGCAGATGAGGTATGCCGGATTGTAGAGGGAATCTCGTTCAAGGGCGGCTTCGGCGTAGCGCTCAAGACCAAGAACGGCGGCATAGTCCAGGATGCAGACCGCATCGACGCGCTCGGCGCGATAGGCATCGCCCGCACCTTCGCGTATGGCGGCTCGAAGGGCAGGCAGCTCTACGACCCCGGCGTCAAGCCGAGGCGCTATCGCAGCTTCGATGACTTCAAGAGGTCGCATGCGAGGTCCACGACGATAAACCACTTCTACGAGAAGCTGCTGCTGTTGAGGGGCGGGATGAACACCGCAGCGGCAAGGAAGCTTGCGATGGGGAGGGAGGCGTTCATGAAGGAGTACCTAAGGAGGTTCTACAGGGAGTGGGAGGGGCTCGAATGAGGGTCGCGGTCTCGTCGGACCAGACCAATGCCCTCACCCGCTATACGGTCTCGTATCTCAGGGGGGCGGGCCATGAGGTCAGGCTCTTTGGTGCGCTCAGGAAGAAGGGCGTGGAGTGGGTCGAATCGAGCAGCATACCGGCGGAGCAGCTTGCGAAGGGAAGGTTCGACGAGGCTGTACTCTTCTGCTGGACAGGCACTGGAGCCGCCATTGTGGCGAACAAGATACCCGGGGTGAGGGCCGCGCTCTGCACCGACGCAGAGCAGGCGCGCGGAGCGCGGAGGTGGGACCATGCGAACGTGCTGGTGATGAGCCTGCAGCTGACCTCTAGCGCTAAAGCCAGGAAGATACTCGACGCGTGGTTCTCGGAGGGGTTCGGGACGAAGCCGTTCGACCTTAGGAACGTGGCCAGGCTGCATAGGCTTGAGATGAGGTACCTGAGGTCTGCGCGGTGAGGGTCTACATGGTCGTGCACGGCGCTGTGCAAGGAGTTGGGTATCGCGCCTTCGTCAGGGACAGAGCTGCCAGGTACGGGGTCAAGGGCATGGTCAGGAACGCCGACGATGGGAGCGTGCAGATACTTGCAGAGGCATCCAAGGAGAGACTCGAGGAATTCAAGGCAGCTATAGACGTCGGGATCGCTGGGGGTCCTCAGGTGCATAACATCGAGGTCTTCGAGGAGGGCGGCGCTGGTTTCCCGAGGGGCGCGGCAAGGTATGTGCGGTTCGAGGTGGAGAAGGAGTAGGAGACGGCGAACGCACGGCATTCTGTCAGCGAGAGATGTGCGTCAGGGCGCGAGGACGCGATAATCTGGAATCCGGGCCTGCAGCACCGACGCGTCAGACCGTGTAGTCGCTGCCAAGCTGCGGCGTCACTGCGTTGTACTTGTGCTTCAGCGCGTCCTGGAACTCCTTGGCCTTGCCTGGCTCGCCGTGCACTATGAAGACGTTCTTCAGGTCGGCGATCCTGCCTATGAAGCCCATCAGCTGCCTCCTGTCCGCGTGTGCCGAGAGGTGGAACTTCTCTACCGACATGCTTATCTTCACCTTCCTGTTCTCTATCTTTATCTCCTTGGCGCCGTCGAGGAGCTGCCTGCCAAGAGTGCCTCTCGCCTGATAGCCGACTATTATCAGCTTGTTCTCGGGCACGTTGCCGCAGTGCTCGAGGTACTTCATTATCGGCCCTCCCGTTATCATGCCGCTCGTCGTGACGATTATGCAGGACTCCTTCCCGTGCATTATCCTGTCCCTCTGCTGCCTTGTAGTCACGTTGTAGAAGTTGGGGCTCTTGAACGGGTCGTCGTCGTTGAGCAGTATCCTCTTCTGCAGCTCGTCCCTGCAGTAGATGACGTTGTGCCTGTGTATGCGCATCGCCTTCCCTATCATCCCGTCCATGTGGATGGGCACCTTGGGGAGCAGCCCTGACCTCATGTAGTCGTCCAGGAGGAGTAGGGTCTCCTGAGCCCGGCCCACTGCGAACGCGGGGATTATCGCCTTGCCGCCCTGCTTCAGCGTCTCGTTTATGGAAGCGACCATCGAGTCAGCGACCCTCTTCTCGCCCTCGAACTCGTCCTTGTCTCCGGCATACGTAGACTCGGTTATCAGAGTAGACGCGTGCAGGTGCTCCGTGTATGCGGGGTCGAGCAGCCTCGTAGACCTGAAGTTCACGTCGCCGGTGTAGATCAGCCTCTCCTTCCCGTCGTCGAGCTCTATCATCGCGCTGCCGAGGATGTGGCCGGCAGGGACCAGCCTGACCTTGAGCCCCTTGATCTTGAACTCCTCGTGGTACTCGACGAGCTTGTGGCGCTTGGCCATCTTCGCGATGCCCTCCTTCTTCACGTTGTCGGGATTGGATATCCTGATGTAGTCGCTGATGAGCACGTTGGTCAGCTCGAAGGTGGGCTTGGTGGTGTAGGTGTAGCCGTCGTAGCCCGCGGTATAGATGTGCGGAAGGTAGCCAGAGTGGTCGAGGTGCGCATGGCTCGTCACTATCCCGTCCAGCGAGGCAAGCTCGCTGTCCGGCATGAGCGGGAGCTCGACGTGCTCGCCAAGCTTGACGCCCGCATCGAGAAGTATCTTGGTGGAGCCGGACTCGACCATGATGCAGCTCCTGCCGACCTCTCCGGCAGCGCCGTAGAAAGTTATCTTCAATCAGTCACCGTCGTCACCGTCGGAGCGCCTCTGCTTGTTGTCCTTTATGACCGCTATGTCTGCGAGGCTGACCTCGACCCGCCTCGGCTCCGAAGGTATCCGCTCCTGTCTCGGCCTCTGCCTCCTGGCCTCGCCCGTCATCCTCCTCAGCTCGGAGTAGAGCACGTCGAGCCTCTTGTCCACCTCTGCTATCGAGGCCTCTATCTGCTCTATGGACTTGGTGAGCTCGACGATATCGCCGTCGATGTACTCGACCTTCCTCCTAAGCCTGTAGCTCTTGAGCGCCTCGTTGAGCCGCGCTTCGACCTCGTTCTTCTTCCTTATCAGCTCCTTTTCCGCCTCGAGCGTGAACGCCTCCGTAGCTATCCTGAACTCGAGGCTCTCCTTCCTCCGCCTGAGGAAGCCTATCTCCTTGGTGGACTCCTTGGAGGCCTCTGCGAGCTTCGAGACAGCGGCCTTCTCAGCCACCTTGTACGAGAGCCTGCGCCTGGACCTCTTCACGCTCTCTATGAGCGGCGGTATCTTCTTCTTCTCCTCGTCTATGCTCCTCTTTATCTCGTCCATGGGGCTCGGCTTCGGCGCCTCCTTCTGGGCCTGGGGCGCGGCCGGCTGCGCCGGAGCCGGAGCTCCGGCTGATGCAGCCGCAACAGCAGGCCCCTTCCCTACCTTCTCCTCGCTCAGTACATCGCCCGCTTTGATAAGACAGACTCATAGGCGCCGAGCAGCCTGGTGGTAGCCTTCTCAACGGAAAACTCCCTTGCAGTGCTGATAGCGCACTTCCTATAAGCCTCGGAATCATTTAAAACCTTCTCTATCTTCCTCGCACATCCGGTATAATCGTCTGGCGTGAACTTCTCCCCGTTCCTGCCGTTCCGTATCAGCTCGCCGAGGGCCAGGCGGTCTGCGCCGACCACGGCCTTGCCGCTCGCCATCGCCTCGAGGCAGACTATCCCCTGGGTCTCGAACGTGGAGGGCATGCAGAAGACGTCTGCGGCTGCATAAAGGTGCGGCAGCTCGGACTGGGAGACGAAGCCCATGAAGCTCACGTTCGCGGAGAGGCCGAGGCGGCGCGCCTGCGCCTTGTAGTGCTCCTCTGCGGGCCCCTGCCCTCCGAAGACGAACCTGACCCTGGCGCCCTTCCGCACCATGACCTTGCACGCCTTAAGCATGACGTCAAGCCTCTTCTCTGTGGAGAGCCTGCCGAGGTAGAGGACCACGCGCTCCCTCGAACCGATGCCGAGCCTGCGCCTCACCGCTGCGCCGGACCTCCTCCCGTCGAACCGCTTCGTGTCCACAGAGTTGGGCACCACGACGGTGTTGCGTATCTTGTGCTTTGAGAGGAACCTCTGGATGGAGAGGCTGGGAGCGATGGTCGCGTCGGAGTGGGCGTAGAAGAACTTCGTGTACTTCCAGAGATACTTGGAGGTGAACGCCTTGACAGGGCCGCTGCTCGGATAGTACTGCCTCACCACGCTGCTGTTGTTCACCATGGTGTGGAAGGTGGAGACCAGCGGGTACCTCCCGAGCTTCGCGGCGAGCAGGCCTGCGAAGCCCATGACGAAGGGGGTCTGGGCGTGTATGATGTCGATGGAGAGGTCGCTGAGCTTCGAGACGGAGTTGTAGGGGAAGATTGCGACGTTGTACTGGGGATAGGGCTTGAACTTGACTCCTGGATAGATGAAGGTACCGCGGCCCTGCCTGGCTCCGGGAGCGCCGCTCGCGAAGACGTAGACGCGATGCCCCCTCCGCTCCAGCTCCCTCCTGAAATTCAGCATCGACGAGACGATGCCGTCGACTGCTGGAGTGTATGAGTCGGTATAAAAGGCGATGTTCAGGCTCTCCATGCACTCTTTCCTTATCTGGGAGTCATTCCAGCTTCACTGCCTCCCCGCCCGCCTGCTTTATCTTCTCGGCGGCCTTGGCGGAGAACGATGACGCCTTGACGACGACAGGCCGGGAGAGCGCGCCGCTCGAGAGCACCTTCCAGCCGCGCAGCTCCACCTCTGGGCGCTCGCCTCCCGCCTTCTCCGCAAGGTATGAGACGCGCCATATGCTTATCTCGCGCAGCCTCGTCCTCCTCGGAGGAGTGAACCCCGGGGTGTGTATCCGCTCCCTCTCGTACTTGACCGTATGCGTCCACTTGGCCTTCCTTGAGCCGCGGCCGACCCCTCCCCTGGCGCCGCTGCCCCTGTTGTTCTTCTTGTTCCCCCATCCCCATGTCCTCGACCCGAGGAACTTCCTGTTCTTCCTGCTCCTTAATACCATAATAACCACTAATGCGCCGCGTCAGGCCATCCTCGAGAGGAGCTTGTTTATCGCAGCGCCGCGATAGCCGAGCGCGCCCTTCCTGGTGAACGACCGCTTTATGCCCTCGTACCCGTGCGTAGGCGGATGAAGCCTTATCGGCACCTCCATGACCTCCCTCGCGGCCTTGGCGCCGCTCATCACCGCTGCGAGGTCCTCCTTGCTCGTGCGTATCCCCTTCCTGGAGAGTATCCTCTCTACCAATGATGGATCGACCTCGCCGTACGTCACGAAGTCGTTGCACTTCTTGACCATGCCCATGTTCGACTCCGTAGGGGAGAGGAGCACCATGTTGTTGACGCGGGACAGGTTGAGGCGCCTCAGCGTCTCGTTTATTGACCTGTTCACGCCTATCCTTCCCCTCACGCGTACCACTGCGAGTACTCCCTTCCTTGTCTCATCTGCCATAAAAGACGACCTGACCTTGTTGTTCTATCTTATGCAGCGCCAGACTGCGGCGCATGCGGCGGACACTTCATCGACGCCGCGGCTTCAGCTTCTATCAGCGCGTATATATCATCTGGAAGATATATAAGCGTATCATCGCGTCCCTGCCGATGCACATGGGCTGCCTCGGCAAGCAGACCCAACCATATTTATGCTTATACGTAGAATTGCTACTTACGCCTTGGCCGGTAAGACGCCAGCGAGGGAGATAAGCATGATTAGGCTTGCCATACTCGGATTCGCGCTGATGGCCGCAGTGGCGCTGGGCCTGGCAGGGGCGTCGTACAACATAACTGCGGTGAACACCACTGTAGTGCTCAACGGCACAGGCGCAAAGGTCGTCGAGACGCTGAGCCTCTCCATCTCCAACGCCTCTATAAGCCAGTACGACGCGTCGCGAGGAGCGTACAACCTCACGCTCTCTGACTGGCAGAGGCTGCTGAACGCGCCGCAGCTGACCGAGTCCATACTCAACCCCAAGAGCGGAGCCACAGACTTCTCCTTCCTCCCCGGCGCCATCGTCCTGACGCCGCAGGGAGGCGAGTCGGAGCTGATCATGAGCTACGACGTATACAACGTCACCACGGTGACGGAGATAGCGCCCAGGAAGTTCCAGTACGTCTTCAACGACTCGGTGCTCAACTTCGCGCATACGGCGAGCGGGCAGGAGCTCGGGCAGCTCGACAGGCTCAACCTCGTCGTGCCAGAGGGCTCGCTGGTCGTCTCTGCCTACCCCACCCCCGATTCGCCGAAGCCGAACTCGGTGGGGAGCTACGCCAACGCGACAGTGTTCTCCTGGTACTCGCAGGAGCCGCTGAACGGCTTCTCCTTCTCCTACGTGGCGACGCAGTCGCTGCAGCAGGAGGTGCTCTCATACTTCTCCAGCATCTACAGCAGGTACAGGCCGCTGCTCTATCTGCTGGTGGTGATGGTCGTCGGCGTCTTAGCGGCCTATGTCTACCTCAAGTTCGTGGAGCCAGGGTAGTGTAGCATGAGCTTGCACAGATACGAGGTGGCGGTGCTCGGAGCGCTGAGGTCGAGCGGAGGGATGGGCCTCGACAGGCTCGTAGAGAGGGCTTCCATCGGCAGGGACGCGGTGCTCTGGGCGCTCGAGTCCCTCAGCGCGAGGGGATACGTGGAGGTGCGGCGCAGCGACGAGACCGAGGCCGAGCTGACCCCGGAGGGCAGCGCATATGCCAAGTCCTCGCTTCCCGAGTCCAGGCTCATCGCGAGGCTGGAGGAGGGCACCGTCGCGATCAAGGGTCTCTCCGGCGAGGAGAGACTGGGCTTCCAGTGGGCGAAGAGCAAGGGCCTCGTCTCGATAAAGGACGGCAGGATAATGCTCGCGGAGAAGGGAGTGGCAGCGCTGGAGCGCGGCCTGCCGGAGGAGA
>JASHXR010000046.1 GCA_030043435.1 Microcaldota archaeon | reverse complement strand
GTGAGGCCGAACCGCTCTATGAGCTCGGTCGCGCGCTCTGCCTTCTCCTTCTCGCTTATCTCGATGAGGGAGAGCCCGAGCTTCACGTTCTCCAGGTTCGTGAGCCATGGCAGGAGCGCGAAGTCCTGGAAGACGAACGACATGCCGAGGGTCGGGCCGCGCACCTCCCTGTTCATGTAGAACACGTTGCCGGTGGTAGGGTGTATCAGCCCTGCGATTATCCTGAGCAGCGTGGACTTGCCGCAGCCCGAAGGCCCCATCACGGAGACGAACTCGCCCTTCTCCGCGTCGAACGTGGCGTTCGAGATGGTCTTTAGGCCGCTTCCGGCGAACGTGAACGAGACCCTCTCTACCCTTACCATCTTCATCGTATCACGTGTATATCTTGGAGACGTTCTTGTACATCCTCTTCCAGACGAACGTGTTTATCAGTAGTATCATCACTACAAGGTTTAAAAGCGCCACAAGCATGAGCGTGATGTTGCCTGACGTGACAGTGGAGTCGAGCAGCTTGCCTATGCCAGTGCCCACGCAGTTTATCACGGAGCCGCCCGCGATCCCGTTCGTAGTGAAGCACTCTGCCACTATCGACGCGTTCCACTCCGCGGCTATGGCGGTCAGCGCCCCGGTCACGAATCCGGGTATCATGGCCTTTATGTAGATTGACTTCCAGGCCGCTTTGCCATTCACCCTGAAGAGCGACTTGACCTCGGAGACATACGGCGGTATGGTCCTAGTTGACGCTATTATGCTGAAGATGACGTACCAGATGCCGCTGAGGACGAAGATGATGAATGCGACTATCTCCGCGTGGTATGGCGCGCTGCCTATCGCGATCGCTATCCCTGGCAGGAGTATCGTGGCAGGTATCGATGCCACGACCTGGAAGAAGAGCAGGTACTTAGAGCTCTGCCTGGAGATGAAGATGAGGTAGACGCAGAGCGGGATGGCCACTGCAGTTATGACCAAGAACGCGAGCCAGATCCTTGCGAAGGAGAACGCAAGCGCGGTCAGCACGGCATACTCGTATGTGAAGATGGCGTCGCGTATCGCTGCCGATGAGGCGAAGACTATGAGAAGCACCGCAGCAGCTGCGGCATAATAGACCCATCTCCCTACCGGCTTCCTGGCCTTGACCTTGGCCCTGGCCACAGCCTCATCGGCAGGCTTGCGCTGGGCCCCCGTCGCCTGCCTTGCCCTGAGGGTGAGGCGCGTGATGGGCTGCGCCACGACCCTCCTGGAGAACCATGAGACGAACATGCCGGGCCTTGCCAGGAGCGTGGGCGACCTGGCTGTGGTGCGCGTATACCTCGACGTGTACCTCTCGAGCGGCCTGAAGAAGAGGAAGCGGGTCAGCACCACGAAGACGATGAAGACCGCTATGCCGAGCAGGTATGCGGTGACGCTGCCCCCTGGAGCCCCGGGGGAGAGCTGCACTAGGGCGGCGCCTATGCCGTACTTCACGCTGCAGCACGTCGTGCTTCCGTACGAGAAGATCTCGCTTGTGACCAGATAGAAGAGGCCTATCGACCACGAGAGTATCGACTGCTGTACTATCCTCGGCGCCGCAGCTGGTATGAAGATCTTCCTCATCTTCTCCCATATCCCCATCCTGTAGAGGTCCGCGACCTCGAGGAACTCGTTCGGTATGGTCTTGACGGCCTCGTAAACCCCGAAGATGATGTTCCAGAGCATGGACGTGACTATCAGGAAGATCACTGCAGCGTTTATGCCTATGTATCCGGGAAGGTAGAAGACGAAGACGACGAGGGCGAGAGGGAAGAAGGCAAGTATGGGTATCGTCTGGAACACGTCTAGTACAGGGAGGATGACGCGCTCCGCGCGCCGCGAGACTGCGGCATAGACCCCAATAGCTATGCTAAGCGCTATCGAGATCCCGAGCGCGGCGAACATGCGCGCCCACGAGAAGATGGCATCGACGACCAAGAGCGCAAGTGTCCCATATATCTGCATCGTAAACCCCCACGCAAGGAAGCGTTATAAGGGTTCCCACGCATTTCGGGCTCTAAGGTACCAGCGTGGCTGGCGCTGCGCGTCGTACCGGATCCGATACAGGGCCTCGCTGCGTCACGCCGCGGCGGGAGAGCCGGAGCGCCAGTACTTCATGGTCTGGAAGAGGGCGAGCGAGCCGAAGCCCTGGACGAACCAGACCGAGACTATCCTGAAGAAGATCGCTATGAGCGCCGCCATCGCTATAGTTATCACGGAGGGGAAGAAGAGGAGGAGGTATCCGACAAGCGCGGCGTCTGTTACGCCCAGCGTGGCAGGTATGCCGGTTACCATCCCCAGTATCAGCGACGAGGAGAAGATGAAGAGGACTATCGGTATGTCGGCTACGGAGAGCGGCACGCCGAAGGCCAGCATCACGAAATACAGGGCCATGCCGTTGAGGAACATGGCCGGTATGGTATATATCATCGAGTACACATATGCGTCCCTGGTCAGGAGCTTGTTGTTCCTGAAGTATATCTCCCCGGTCTCGAAGACCGACTTGAGCCTCTTGATGTGGCCAAGCTTCTTCCTGACATAGATGAACGGCCTCTTGACATAGATGAAGACGAATGGGATGAGGAGCAGCACTGTTATCACTATGGAGAGCAGCTCGAACCTGCGGAGCAGGAGGGTAGCGGCAAGCAGTATGACCACGAATCCGACGAAGTCAGTGAAGATGTCAGCTACGATGGCGGGGAAGGTGACCCCGAACCTTACTCCAGTCAGCTTGTTGATCGTGTACGCGACCACTGCGCGGCCCCATCTCCCCGGGGTTATGTCCATCGAGTACATGGAGAGGTAGATCATGAAGTTCTTCCTGGTCGGTATCTTCACCTTCAGCTTCTTCAGGTAGAGGTGCCACTTCGGATACCGGATCAGGTAGCCCGCGAAGAGGACGAGCAGCGAGAGCAGGAAGTAGTAGACGTTCATCGAGTAGAGCGCGGTGAAGAAGGCAGCGGTGCCGCCGCTCTGTATGGCGAACACAGCTATAGCCGCGAAGATGACGAAGCTGATGATGAGTATGAGCGCTATAAGCAGCCTTATCCTGCCTACCCTGTTCTCGTACTCGATGCCCTTCTGTATCTTGCTTATGTTCCCTATGTCGAACGCGTTACGCACGCCCTTCTGCCTTGCAATAGCTGCCGCCTCGTCCCTGCCCTTCCGCGTTATCCTAGCGGCTGCGCCGAGGAGCCCGCTGCGCGCCGAGGCCTTGGCCCGGCGCTCGATATGCTTACGCCCTGAAGTAGCCGTGGTGCCGTCATCGCTGCCGTCCCTTGTTGCCATCTTAGCCTCTCACTTCTTGAATTTTATGATCCTCTCCCTCGCTGCGTCCGCGTCCCTGCAGAGGAGCGCCACCCTGGACTGGACGTGGCGGTCGGTTACTGCGTATCCCGATGCCTTTGCCATCTCTTCGGCGAATCCGAGCACCTCGTCCATCGTGGGCATCTGTTGATATGAGAGGGAGCGCGCCTCGCCCCTTGCGCCTCCGACGAACGAGAAGCCCTTCACCTCGACGTAGTGCGGCCGGCCCCTCTTTATCAGTTCGGCGTATCCCTCCACGTCCTCCATGTTGACGCCGCGGACCAGCGTGAGCCTGAATACCCTCCTCGTCTCCAGGGTAGAGAAGACGTCGAGGAAGGACTGGAACGCCTCCCATGCGTTCGGCGTCTTAGGCCTGGTGATCCTCTCGTACAGCGCCCTGTTCGGGGCCTGTATGGAGACGTAGAGCTGGGTAGGCATCACGGTGAGCGCGCGGAGCGCCCTTGTCATAGTGCCGTTGGTCACGAGGAAGGTGCTTATGCCGCGCCTGTGGAACTCGGAGAGCAGCTCCCCCATCCTCGGGTAGAAGAGGGGCTCGCCGGTCAGGCTGAGCGCCACGTGCGCAGGGTCCTGGGCCTCGTGCCACCTCTGCATCTCCACGTCCGCGTTGCCCTTGTACCCGCTCGTTATCCGCTTGTGCTCTCCTATCAGCCCGTCCACTATAGCCGCAGGGTCGTCCCAGCCCGGGAGCGCGTTTATCTCGTTCCACTTGAAGCCCTCCTCCTCTGGTATGATCCTCCAGCAGAAGGTGCAGGCGAGGTTGCAGCCAACTGCAGGCGTAGCCTGTATGCACCTGTGGCTCCTGATGCCGTAGAAGCGGTTCTTGTAGCAGCCGTCGCCGTGCTTCTTCATGCTGGATGCGGTGTAGTTGCAGATCTTGGTTGCTGAGTGCCTGCCTACGAAGTGGTAACCCTGCCTTCTCATCTTCTCGGCGAGCAGGGCAGGCATGTGCGGCCTCGGCTCCAGCTCAGGCGCCTTCTGCAATACGACCCCGCTCTCTCGTCCCATACGCTCATCACGACTGCCGGTGCTGCATCTGCGTCCCGGCCTGGCGCGTATAATGGGCTTTATGAAGTTATATAAGCGTATCCGCACACAGATAAGACGAGGTCGGTCGCATGCTTAAGCTCAGGCTCGTATCGAGGTCAAGGATAGTCGCAGCCGACCAGTCGACACGGGACATACTCGCCAATGGGGACCTGGGCAGGGAGAGCGGAGGCGAGCTTAGCCTTGCCATAGAGGAGGCGCTCTACCTCATGGACGTGAGGAATGCGGAGTGCGTGGCAGGCGCCAGGGCGATGACGTTCAACGAGGTCGCGAGGAGGTTCTGGAAGTCGGGGAAGTTCGCGGCGAGGTACTTCACGTACAAGGACTGGCGCGACCGCGGCCTCATGATCAGGTCTCCGGACTCGGAGTACATAGAGCCGGAGAGGGCGGCAGTGAAGGGGTATCCGAGCGCCGCGGTGCGCATGCCCAAGCCAGGGGTACGCGGCGTCTTCTTCAAGTCTGACCTCATCTCCGTAGTAGACGATGCGGAGCGCGGGAGGGAGCTCTACGAGGGGTGGTGGTTCGGGCAGTACGGCTCGTACAAGGCCCCGGAGCGCGGGCAGCTCAACAAGCTCGACATCTACGAGACGCTCTTCCTCACAGACCACGGCATCCTGGAGCTCGAGAACGCGACGCGCAGGGAGCTGCTCGGCTACGCTACTGCAAGGAGGAGGGACTTCCCGAAGCTCTACGACGTCTATAGGGACTGGAGGGAGAAGGGCTACGTGATAAAGACAGGGTTCAAGTTTGGCACCCACTTCCGCGTCTACTTCCCAGGGGCGAGGCCGATCAAGGAGGGGAGCAGGGAGTGGGTGCACTCGAAGCACGTCATACACGTCTTCCCAAGGGAGTCCAGGCTGCTCATCTCGGAGTGGGCCAGGGCGATAAGGGTCGCGCACTCGGTCAGGAAGACCTTCATACTGGCAGTGCCTGGGGACCAGGACGGGAAGAG
This sequence comes from Microcaldota archaeon, assembly GCA_030043435.1. GTDB lineage: Archaea > Micrarchaeota > Micrarchaeia > Micrarchaeales > CABMGC01 > JAKAVK01. The sequence goes on along the minus strand of JASHXR010000046.1, from coordinate 6,026 downwards.
GGTGAAGCTCGACTACCTCCTCTACCACAGGAGGGGCGGCGAGGCGGAGAGCCCCGAGAGGGACGCGCCGAGGAGCGCGATGCTCTCGCTGGGCGAGGAGGAGTACATAGGAGGCAGGGAGTTCGCCGGGGCGCTCAGGGAGGCCAGGGCCAGGAAGATGGAGCTGATACTCGCGATAGCGGACAGGGAGACCGCGGTGACGTATTACAGGATAAGGCAGATAAGGCTGCCGGAGAGCAGGCACGAGTACTACGAGATAGACTGGCTCCAGCCATGAGCCCGTCATCCGACGCTCCTGCCCCGGAGATAGGCATGACATTCCACTACTCCGACGGAAGCGTAAAGCTTTATAATACCATGCACGATACTCTTCTAGGTGACCTTATGAAGATCTCAGAGATATACCGCATGGATATATACAGCGACGGGGGCCAGTACCTGGGCGAGGTACAGGACGTCATAGTCGATCTGGAGAGGGGGGAGGTGAGCAGGCTGCTCATGATCCCGTGGAAGAGCGCAAAGGGCGACGCTAAGTCAGTCCTGAAGCAGAAGTCCATCCTCTACAAGAACGTGAAGAACGTAGGCGACGTCGTCCTCGTCTCTGCGCCATCCCCGTCGTCACAGGAGGCCAGCGCCCAGGAAGCCAACGACCTCTCAAGGTAGCCATCGCCTTCTCGGCTTCTGATACCCCTAGGGTATCCCATGCGCAGCCGTCCGGATGGCCGCGCACCACGGCATAACGCATATAAATTTTCAGTGCAACGTATACCGTGTGCTTATTATGGATACAGCATTTCCGATAGACCTCACCGACAAGGAGAGGGAGGTCGCGCGGCCGTTCTTCACCAACGTCGACAAGCACGTCTTCGCCCTGATAAACATGCCGGAAGTGGTCAAGGGCACCCTCTTCTCGAGGTACAGCAGGTCTGAGAAGAGCGCGCGGCGCCTGCTCCTCGACGAGTTCATACCAGACAAGGACGTGATGGCTGCCATGGAGGCCAGCATGCCTACCAGGGGACTCGAGGCGAGCCTCGCGGTGAACAAGGCGGAGTCTTTCTATCAGCGCGTGCTGGTCGGGTACGGCGATGACTCTGTGGCAGAGCTGGCCGGGGCTCACATCGCATGCGAGAACATCTCGAGCCTCGCAGCTGACATGGTCACCGACTCCAGGATAGGGTTCTCCTATCTCGAGAAGTCGGCCAGGTACATACCGTTCGACAAGAAGGTGGGCGGCAGGTACCTCTGGTACAGGTCGCCGAGGCTCATGGAATCGCGCTTCGGCGGCGACTACGAGACGATGATGGACAGGATCTTCGACGAGTACTGCAAATGGCTCCCGCTCGTCGTCTCCTATGCAAAGGAGAACAACCCTAAGACCGACGAGACCACCCCGAGGGCGTACGAGAACGCGATGCGGGCTAAGGCCTGCGACGTCCTGAAGAACATGCTTACCGCAGGCAGGCTCACGAACCTCGGCCTCTTCGGCAACGGGCGCGCTTACGAGTACCTTCTTACGAAGCTCTACTCGTCAGAGCTTGGCGAGGCCGTAGAGCTCGCGAAGTCTATGCACGAGGAGCTCTCCCTCGTTGTGCCCTCGTTTGTGAAGAGGTCGCAGCTCTCGGAGTACATAACGGGCACGAGGGACGCGATGATTGGCTTTGCGTCTCGGAGCCCTGTCTTAGGGGGAGAGAGGAAGGGGCCGTACCTTGAGCTCGTTGACTACGACAGGGATGCTGAGGCGCGAATCCTCGCCTCGATGCTCTATCCATACTCGTCTGTACCGCTCGGAGAGCTCAGGAAGGCGGCATCTTCGATGGGCAAGGCGATGGGGAGCGAGCTGGTCTCGGCGTACCTCTCGAAGAGGAGGAACAGGAGGGACAAGCCCGGCAGGGCGCTGGAGAACGCTTACTATACCTTCGAGCTCTGCGCCAACTACGGCATCTTCAGGGACCTGCACAGGCACAGGGTACTCACTCTGGAGAGGCAGAGGCTGACCACTGCTCTAGGATACGACGTGCCTGAAGAGCTCGGGCCGCTCGGCCTGGACAAGGAGTATGCGCGCCTCATGGACGAGGCGGCAGAGGTGCACAGGAGGATAGCTGCGGAGATGCCTGTCGAGGCGCAGTATGCGGTGCCCCGCTCCTATCATCTCCGCTGGTACATGAAGATGAACCTGCGCGAAATATACCACCTCGCGGAGCTGAGGTCGACGAGGCAGGGCCATCCCGATTACAGGAGGATAGCCCAGAGGATGAAGACGCTGATAGGCGAGGTGCACCCGCTTCTTACCGAGTTCATGCAGGTCGACATGAACGAGTATACGCTTGCGCGGCTGGAGAGCGAGAAGAGGATTGACAGGAAGCTCGCGGAGCTGGACAGGAATGACGGCGGCGCAGATGCACCCGCAAGATAAGGCGATACTATGATACTCTCCGCAAAGAAGATACTGGAGCTGAACAGGAAGCACAGGCTGATCGAGAACCTTGCCGACAGGGAGCTCAACAATCCCGAAGGGGTCGGCATCGACCTCAGAGTCGGATCGATCTACGCAATCGAGGGGGAGGGCTTCCTTGGTGAGACCGAGAGGAGGACTCCTGAGATAAGGAAGATAGCCGACATAAAGGACGGGAAGAGGGAGGTAGTGCTGAACCCCGGCGACTTCGTCCTGGCGACTACGATGGAGACGGTGAACCTGCCTGCCGAGAAGATTGTCATAGAGGAGGGGCAACAGCCCACCCACCTGATAGCGAACGTGCACCCGAGGAGCACGCTGCAGAGGTCTGGCATCTACTTCAGGGGGACGAAGACAGACCCGGGATACCGCGGTCAGCTCACGTTCGCGCTCGCCAACCTCGGCAGGTCGCGGTTCAGGATAGAACTCGGGGCGAGGTTCGTCAACATCGTCTTCGAGCAGGTCGTGGGCGACATACACAGGGCATACGAGGGCCAGTGGCAGGGCGGCCGCGTCTCTGCAGATAGGCTTGAGAAGCAGGTCTGACCTGGCTTCACTTCTTCCTGAACTCCCTGCTTATCTGAGACGGGGTAGGCGCCTCAGTGCCGAAGTACTTGCCCCTATACACCTTCTCGACAGGGGAGGAGAGCGTCTCGAAGATCAGGCAGCAGAACCGCATCCCCGGGAGTATCGAGATTGGGAGCTTGCCTATGTTGCTTATCTCCAGCGTGAGCCTGCCCTTGTATCCCGGGTCGACGTGCCCAGCCGTAGAGTGTGCCCCGATGCCGAGGCGGCCTAGGCTCGACCTTCCGTCGATGTGCGCCATGATGTCGTTGGGCAGCTCCACATGCTCCTGCGTTATGCCCAGCACGAACTCGTCAGGATGCAGCACGAAGGACCCGCCCTTCGGGATCTCCACGGTCTCCGTGTCGGGCTCGTAGTTGTCCTCGGAGAGGTCCACATAGGCCTTGTGAGTGACCTTGAAGACCTTGAAGGTGCTGCCTAGCTTAAGGTCGACGCCTATCGTCTTCAGCTGCTCCTTTTCATCGTACGGTGTTATCCTTATCTTCCCCTGCCTTAGGTATCTCTTGATGTCCTTGTCTGAGAGTATCATGGAATCTCCGTATATGCTTGGCTCCTCAGGCTTAAAAGACTAACGCAGCGCGATGACCTCGGCGAGGATCTTACGGTGTATCTCCTCGCTCCCAAGCCCTGCGTCTATGCGCACCCACCTTACCCCAGTATACCTCTCCATGTAGAGCTCTTCGTATGCTGCCCTTACCTTGCCCAGGTATTCGATGTCTTCCTCGTGCCTGTCCAATCTCCCCTTCTGCCTCTTCTTCCTCTCTAGCGCCTTGCGCAGCTCCAGGTCGAGATAGATTACCAGAGATGGTGAGGGAAGGCAGATAGCCTCCTCAAGCTTCTTCACCCTATCGCGGCCGAGGCCGGCCGAGGACTGGTATGCTACTGTGGAGATGAAATACCTGTCTATTATCACGATCTCGCCGTTGGAGAGCTTTGCCCTCACCGAAGCCGCGTCCTTGGACATATCCGCAGCGAACATAAGGCAGGACTCCGTGGTGCCCAGAGTTATCCTCTTGTCCATGTGGTCGCGTATTATCCTGCCGTACAACGAGCCGTAGTCAGGATAGGAGTAGCATGAGACGGTGACGCCGGTCCTCGCTAGCGCGGCGTAGAGCAGCGCAGCCTGGGTCGCCTTGCCAGAACCGTCTATCCCCTCAAGGCAGACAAGCGAACCCGGCATCGCATCATCCAGAGTACCGACGCAGATACATAGGCGCCGATGCTTATTAAATGGTTGTGTGGATAATAACATCACGCTCCCATCGTCTAGTCCGGCCAAGGACGTGGGGCTTTCAACCCCGCAACTCGGGTTCAAATCCCGATGGGAGCAAGGCATTTACTGCATAAACTGCCAAGGCCGGCGCAGTCTACTGCGATTTGTTCTGGGCTCCTTTGTCTTCTTTGGCATATCCCCTGCCCCTGACTACAGAGGCCAGCGCGGCTATCGCTGCCATTATCGCAGCTACAATCAGCACGGTATGTATGCCGTCCAGGAAGGACTCTGAGATGAGGTTGGGGAAGAAGAAGGTGCCGGTTATCACGGTAAGATTTGCCTGGGGTATGCCCTGCGTCGCGTTTGTCTGCAACAGGGTCTGCATGGGGTTGTAGCCGAGCAGCGCTGCGAACAGGGCCGACGTGGGAGGCAGCCTTGAGATCGCCTGTGCAGTTGCAGGAGGGACGCTCTGCGCGACCAGCCCGTTATACAATGCGTTTGGAAGGGCGGCCCCGAAGCTGATGATGAGCAGGCTGAAGAATATCACGATGCTGAACATGAAGGAGATGTTGGTGAACGTCGCCCTTATTCCTGACGTGGCTCCCCTCTCCTCAGGAGGCACAGAGTTCATCACGGAGACGGTGTTTGGCGCTGCGAACATGCCCTGGCCTATGCCCAGGCCGAATATCAGCACCGCGAATTCGACGTAATTGAAGTTTGCAGGGACTGTGGCAAGGAGCAGGAAGAAGACCACGTTGATGACCATCCCGCCGGTAGCGAGCAGCCGGGCCCCGTATCTGTCTGACAGACGGCCGGATATCGGGCCCATCACAAGGAACCCCAGGAGGAGGGGTATCATGTCGATGCCTGCCTGGAGAGGCGTACTGGTAAAGCTTACCCCGTGCAGCGGAAGCCAGATCCCTTGAAGCCAGATGATGAGCATGAGCTGCAGCCCGCCCCTCGCTATTCCGGCAAGGAAGAGGCTCAGTATGCCTGCGGAAAACGCCCTTATCTTGAAAAGGGCGAGGTTGAACATTGGGTTTATGGCCCTGCGCTCTATGAAGACGAAGGCGACGAGAAGCAGGAATCCGAGGAGCAGGCCGCCTTCCACATACGGGCTTGACCAGCCGGTGGTGCTCGTGCCGTATGGCAAGATGCCATAGGTCATGGAGAGGAGCAGTATGGTGAGCGCAGCCGCGAAGGTCACATTTCCGAGCAGGTCTATCTTCTGGTCCTTCTTTATCGTAGCGATTTCACGCAGCGCGATGTAAGCCCAGATGGCACCTATGACTCCGACCGGCACGCTTATCAGGAATATGAGGTGCCAGTCTATTGCGGATAGGATGCCGCCTACGATCAGGCCTATCACGCTGCCGACAACGCCTGCGATCTGGTTTATGCCCATAGCAGTGCCCCTCTGGTTCTTGGGGAAGGCGTCGGTGATTATCGCAGTGCCATTAGCGAAGAGGAAGCCGCTGCCGAAGCCCTGTATCAGCCTGAATATCACCATCAGGAGCACCGCGGTCGTGCCTATGAAGGTGTATGAGACGACGCACAGCAGCGTCGAGCCTATGGCAAATATGGCGAAACCGAGATTGTAGAGCCTAACGCGCCCGTACATGTCGGACAGTTTTCCTATGGTGACCACCACCACAGACGACATTATTATGTATCCAAGAAGCAGCCATAGGAGGAGCGCTATATTGCCAGGAGCGAGGGGGTTCACGCCTAGTCCGTTGAATATCGCAGGCAGGGAGATTATCACTATCGAGCTGT
>JASHXR010000045.1 GCA_030043435.1 Microcaldota archaeon | reverse complement strand
CTCCCCGGGGACCCGCGCCTTCTCGTACACAAGCACGTCGGGGCCTCCGTATTCGTGTATCCTTACCGCGTTCATCTCCGCCTTGGCCTGGGACCTCATCCGCACACCACTCGTCTTATGCATGGAAAAGATATAAACGCGTATCGCGGGCAATATATGCCATGGCCTTCGCGATACTCTACCACGTGGTGCTCGCTGCGCTCGTGATTGGCTTTATTGAGGGAAGCGAGATCGCCATGCTCATCGTGGCAGCTGCCAGCAGATACAAATGGAGGAAGGCGTGGATGACGGCATCGGCCGCGCTCGCTACCCTGGTGCCGCTCATCGCGATACTGTACTTATTCTTTACCGCGCTGCCGCAGAACGTTACCATCCTGCTCTCCGGAACCGTGATACTGCTCCTCGGCGCGCACTTCTTCTACGAAGGCATACAGGGGCGCAATGAGAAAGAGCCGATCAAGGATGAGGCAAAGGCTGAGATCGGCATAGGACTGGTCGGCGTATACGCAGCAATACTGATGGAGGAGGTCGAGGCCGGAGGCATCAGCATCTCCATAGGCGCAGCGGCGGGAGGGGCATATCTCTCAGCGATACTCGGCATGCTTATAGGGATTGCGATACCCATTGTCGCGACAAAGAGGCTCGAGCCCATTATCGAGAGGCTCCCAGAATGGCTTGTCCAGATGGCGCTGGGCGCGGTCATGATGGGAGCCGCAGCTCTCATCCTGATATACCATCTCTGATTCAGTCCGCAGGCTTGGCCTTCGCGTAATCCGCGCTTGCAGGCCTCTCCCTGCTCTCATTGCCCCTCAGATACGAGAGCACTGCTGCGACGAGGAGGATTGCCAGCGCTATCCACAGGGTGACGTGTATTCCGTCCAGGAACGCTACAGACACCCCTCCTATCAGGTTCGTGGTCCCAAGGAAGACGCCGAAGGCCGTCTCCCTGGACACAGCAAGCGACGCCACAGTAAGGTCACTCCAGTATCTTCTTCATAAGCCTCGACCCTATGAACGAGAAGACCAGAAGATACCCGAGCAGGACCGCAAGGTCGATCCACCATCCAGAGAGGTTCCCTGTAATGAGCAGGCCTCTCAACAGGTCCACTCCGTAAGTCAGCGGGTTCACCGCTGAGACGTACTGCAGCCAGACCGGCATCACGCTTATCGGGTAGAGGGCGTTTGACGTGAAGAAGAGCGGCATCGTAAGGAGCTGTCCGAACCCCATCACCCTCTCCCTTGTCCTGAATACGTTCGCTATGACCATCGAGAGGCTGGCGAAGAGCGCAGCCAAGAGCACTATCACAGGGAAGACCGCAAGGGTGAAGAGCGCGTTTGGGTATAACGGTATGCCTATCAGCACCACGACCACAAGGAGTACGACTGCCTGGGCAACGCCCCTCACCCCAGCCGAGAGGGCCTTCCCGAAGACTATGGAGAACCTCGAGATTGGCGAGACCAGCAGTTTGGACAGCACACCAGACTCCTTGTCCCACACCATGTTTATGCCGAAGAAGATCGCGATGAACAAGACCGACTGGCCGAGTATGCCAGGCGCGATGAACTGGAGGTATGTATAGCTGCCTGTAGGTATGACCTTCAGCGTGCTAAAGACCTCGCCGAAGACCAGCAGCCAGAGTATCGGCTGGACGGAGCGGGTAAGCAGGTCCAGCTTGTCGTGCCTGAGCTTCCTTGCCTCTGCCGCTATTATGGCATAGAGCTTGTACATGCCGTCCCTGATCATCCCAACCGCCTCATCGTGTTCCTCGTCTTTTTCGCAGACCTCCACCCGTGATCGGTCTCGCCTATCGTCCTTCCAGTGAACTTCAGGAACACGTCGTCGAGAGTTGCCTCCTTTACGCTCACCGACCTTACTGCAAGGCCCTTCGCATACAGGAGCGAGAGGTATCTGGGAAGGTCGACATCAGGGTGGTCTGACTCTATCCTTGCCACTCCCCCATTTATCCTCATCCCAGCCACGCGCGCACTCTTCCCCGACTTCAGCTCTATCACTATCTTCGCCTTGCTCGTCATCCCCTTGAGCCTCTCCGGAGTGCCCATCGCGACTATCCTCCCCCGGTTCATTATGGCGACAGTGTCGCACAGCGCCTCGACCTCCTCCATATAGTGCGTAGTTATGATTATGGTAGTACCGGAGCTTTTCTGCAGGCTCATTATCTGCTTCCATATCGCATCCCTCGCCGCCGGGTCCAAGCCTACAGTGGGCTCGTCGAGGAACAGTATCTTGGGAGTGTTTATAAGCGCCTGCGCGATTTCGAGCTTCCTTACCATGCCGCCGGAGTATGTCGACGTAAGCCTGTCCTCGGCCCTCTTCAAGTCCATCCTCTCCAACACCCTGTCTATCCTGTCGTCCATCTCCCTCCCTCTCAGCCCATGGAGCCTCGCGGAGAGCACGAGGTTCTCCAATCCCGTAAGGCTCCCATCGGACGAGATGTCCTGCGGCACGTATCCTATGAGCTTCCTTATCCCAGGATCCTCGCCTGGCCGCTCGAGCCCAGAGATGGAGACGCGGCCTGCTGTAGGTGCGATCAGGGTCACAAGGATCTTCATCACAGTGCTCTTTCCCGCGCCGTTTGGGCCGACGATCCCGAAGACCTCGTTTCTCCTTACCTCAAACGAGACGTCGTTCACGGCCCTGACCCCGCCTTTGTATGTCTTGACGAGGTTTTTTACGGAAAGTACACTATCCTCGACCATTTTACCAATCTCCTTTATGCGAAGCCAAACTTTTTATTACAGAACGCCACCGACCGAGATCGAAAAGTACAGGCACGGAGGGCAACGCCATAATCCATATAAAACTAATTACATTTAAATGTAATAAAAATGCCAATTAAATTACATCGCAATGTAATAAGATTTAAATACTTGCATGGGCTTTTATTAAGCATGGAAATAGACCTGCTTGAGCGATTTAATACTTGGTGGCACACTGGAAAAGTAAGAGAAGAGATGCTGCCCGGATATAAAAGGCGCATCTTCTATGACGTGCAAAAATACCTGAAACTGCGGCAGGCGATGCTAATATACGGGTTGAGGCGTGTTGGCAAAAGCACACTGCTCTACCAACTTATAGATGAAACACTGCGCGCCACCAGACCAGAGATGGTCCTCTACTTCTCATTCGACGAGAGGCAATATGACCTTAATGACGTGCTTGATACTTACCAGAAGATGGTGCTGCACAGCACATTCGATTCTATTCCCGACATGATATATATTTTCCTGGACGAGGTGCAGAAAATAGATGACTGGGAGAGCAAGATAAAAGTGATATACGACCTTTATCCGAATGTCAAGTTTGTACTGAGCGGATCCGCATCTATAGCGCTCAGGAAGGCAGCAAAGGAGAGCCTTGCAGGCAGGATATTCGATTTCGTCATGGATCCGCTGAGCTTTGCAGAATTCCTGGAGATGCGAGGCATCGAGACAGATAAAATAAGGGAAAACCCTCGGATGTGGGGGAGGAAGATGCTTCCCCTCTTCACAAGGTACCTGGAGTATGGGACATTCCCAGAATTGGTCAACATAGACGACTCAGAGATTGCAAGCCGGTACATAAATGACAATGTGCTTGAGAAAATAATCTACAAAGACCTTCCCGAAAGCTTTGGGATAGGCGACGTCGCTCTTTTAAAGAGCCTTACCGATATGATAACCAAAAACCCCGGCATGCTTGTCGATTACGCGTCAATCGCCAAAGACTTGGGGAAGGACCAAAGAACCATAGCCAACTACTTCGAGTACCTGGAATTTGGAATGATAATACGTCTTGTTTTCAATTTCAGGGGCTCTGCTGTTGCAAGCAGGAGGAAACTGAAGAAGGTGTATCTCCAGACCCCGAACATGGCCTTCGCTTCTGGAGAACACACTGACGTGCTCCTACCCAAGATGTATGAAAACGCCGTGTCTTCTGCCACCAAGGCAAAGTTCTTCTACAGGAATTCGTTCGAGGTCGATTTTATACTATCAGATAGGGATGGGATTACCGGGATAGAGGTAAAATCAACAGGCATCGATGCCCACCAACTGATTAAGCTGAAGAAAAAATATGGAAAAAAGGTGAAGAAACTGGTGCTGCTCACAGAGAGCACGAAGGAGAAGCATGGAGAAATAGAGATTATCCCACTATGGGAGTACTGCCTGCTCCAAGACCATTAAAGGAGGCGCAATGCGCGACCCCAGGACCCTGCCCCCTCTTGCGTCTGCATTCAGTGCATTCTCATAGGACGCCCCGCACTGGTACCATCGGAACGATGGCCATGCAACGCGGAGCTCTACAGCTCAGTCATTTTCTCGTATCCCGAGATGACGTGTGCGTTCTCGTCGTCAGCCCTGAACGAGGACGCGACCCTTTCAATAATCTCCTCCTTGCCGTACCTCTTCGAGCAGATGATGACAGTGTTGGACCAGAGGAGTCCCACGCTGACGCTGTAGACCTTGAAGAAGGACTTGAGGAGCTCAACGTAGCCCTCCAGGTTCCGGTACCCGTTCGTAGACTTTATGTAGTTTATAGCCAGTATCCCGTCGTCTGAGAGCGCCTCGTTCGCAGCCGAGACGAACTCCCTGTCGAGGAACTGCTTCGGTATGAACTCGTTCACGTAGGCGTCGAGGATTATGGCGTTGTATCCCCTCTTCCCCTTGATGTACTCCGCTCCGTCCGCTATGGCCACCTTTAGCTCTGTATCGGGCCCAAGGAACTCTTTCATTATGGCAGCCATCTCCCTGTTGACGTCCACCGCCTCCATGTCTACAGCGCCGCCGCGTAGCCTGGCGAGCTGGTATGCGACCGTGCCTCCGCCGAGCCCTATCATCAGCATGCGCGGGTTTGGCCAGAGGAACCCGAGAGGCGCGAAGAAGTCCCAGTACCCCTCGGTATACAGCGTCTTGGCGCTGAGCTTCGAGTAGATGATTCCATTGAACTTGACGATCCTCTCAGAGCCGCGGTCGAAAATCTCCACCACGTCGCTGCCTATGCGCACGCGCGCCGTCCTGCGGCTGTTCAGGAGCATCTCGACAAGATCCATCGGAATCGCCACTGTCAATCGGGGCCACTGCCATCCTACAATGCCATTAAACCTTGCTTCCCAAGTCAGCCTATATAGAAGCTCAGCACCTGCCGCTCTCTATCTGCTTGTACAGTCCTGCCGAGAGCTTGCGGTGTACCGATCCCTTCCTCCCGTTCCTTGAGACTGTGACCGCGAACGCGGTCCTCCTTATATGATGGAGCTTCTCGTCGTTGATGAGTATCCTCACGCCGTTAGGCAGGCCGCCCACGATGCGGTCATACCTTATTCGCGCCTTCCTAAGGCTAGCTACAGTGGTCCTCAAATCCCTTCCGACCCGTCCCGTGGTGAAGACGATGGTGTCGTGGTCCGGTATGCGCCTCAGGAATACGAGCGCATGGGGGAGCAGGCGCTCGAGCTCGCCAGGATGGTCCTTGTATCTGTTGTGCTCGAAGACAGTCCCGTCAAGGTCGATGAACCACGTGCGTCCGTGCGCCTTCGATACCGCCTTCACCTGCGCCGCCTCCCTCTTAATGCCAATCCCCTATCTGCGCAGAACCGCCACAGTGCAGCATGCGAAGCCTCACTCTGCATCAAACACAAACGTCTTGACGACCCTGACAAAGACCCACACGAAGAGCGGAATCGAGACTATGCCAAAGAGTACAAGGCCGATGATTGTCAGGTTCAACGTCTCACCGCTTCATCTGCACGTTTATATGCCTCCCAATCTTTATATACATTATTGCACGGCGCGCTTTCATACCACTACCGAAGGCTGCGGGCCTCAGCCAGCGTTGGGAAGGCCTTCAACCACGACTCTGGATAATTTTCAACTTGAAGTACTCAATTGTCAGATAAACCAAAAGCTTTATATTTATATTGTCCGATAATCATCTGACAATATATAAAGCATAGCTGAATAAAATAGGATAATGTGCT
>JASHXR010000044.1 GCA_030043435.1 Microcaldota archaeon | reverse complement strand
TCTTCCCGAACTTGAGCCTGTATATCCTCCATCCGTCGAGCAGAGGTATGGGGAGTATGTTGAAGATGGCTATGTAGAAGTTGAGGAGGAACGAGAGGCCCACGAACGCGTAAACGAAGTCGATCGCGCTCACGGCCAGTCCACTGGCCGTAGGCACCTCCTCCTGCTCCAGATAGACTCCTATCTTCCCTGTCGCGTTGGCTGTCAGAGCATAGCTGCCGTTGCTTGTCACCACGGAGATGGTGGAGTACGGCATGGCGTTGGCGTCAGCAGCGGTAAGGTTTGCGATGCTGTGTATGGCGTGGCCGTCCCACTCATAGAGTATGGAGCCAGGGGTTATGACTCCCTGGGCCGGCGAGCCAGGCACCGTCGAGACCACATAGACCGCGCTCGTGTATACAGACGGAAGGACCAGGTAGAGCATCGCGAGCATGAATGCGAAGAAGACGAGGGTGAGGAGAAAGTTGAATGCCACGCCTGCTATGGCGATCTTGTCCTGTACCATCGTAGGCAGTCTGGTAATCGCCTTCTCGTCAGGCTCGACGAACGCCCCAAGCGGGATTATGCCGAAGAGGAAGGTGCCCACAGACCTTATCTTTATCTTGGCGAGCCTCGCTATGATGCCGTGCGAGAACTCGTGGGCGGTGACGAGCACTGCCAGCGCAAGTATCAGCGGGATGAGTATATCTGGGATAAGGAACGGTATCACGAAGAGGGGGACCCCGGCTGGGCCAGGCAGCGTGGAGACTGATGGGGCCCCTGCAGGCGAGGTGAGCGCAGTGATGATGAAGACGACTACGCTGTGTACGATTATCCCTGCTATGTAGACCAGCTCCGAGATGAGGAAGAGCGCGAAGCCGCCGACCACAGTGAGCACGTCAATGGCGACGCCGAGCCAGTCGATGCCTCCCGTGGCAGACGATGCATAGGCGCTCGCTCCCTGCGTGAGCGTCGGCGTGCTTATCAGGCCGTACGCGACGCTAAGGTATTGCAGCACGAAGAGCTGCATCACGATTATCGAGACTATCCCCAGCGCGAGCATCTTCCTGCTCACGTACTTCCTGAAAAAGACTGCGGTCAGGAGCCCGAAGGAGAGCACGAAGCCCCAGTCGGTCACTGCCTTCCACAGCCTACCATACCTGCTTGCCACGCGGTCGAGGTACCTCACCCCCTTGCTTGTCTTGAGTATGTAGAAACCGTAGATTCCCTGCGCTGCCAGCACCACAGTTATGGCCAGTCCGCAGGCTCCTAGCGCGACGAATCCAAACACTATCTTCCATAATACGGACACATAAGGCGCGTATGCGGTGAGGTAGACCAGTGCTATTACGCATACCGCTGCTATGAATAAGGAGAGCGGAGCCCTGTAAGGTGCAGGCACAGGCGACTTCAGAGGCCCTGCTTTCTGCCGCGCCCCAGCCCCCCCTGCCTTCCCAGCCCGCCTTGCAGTAGCCTCGGCCATATCATCGCTCTATACATAAGCCTCGCAACCAATTTAAACCGATGTGTGGCCTGCAGTCCGGATCCATCTGCGCCAGGCCTGCGCCTCGAGCGCCAAGCCGGTATCGCGAAATCTATCCTGCCATAGGTCCTCGTATATCGGCGTGGCTCTCCACCATCAGCATGTGGAGCGTGTGCTCGTACCTGCCCAGCATCTCGTCCACAGTCTCCATCATCTCCCTGTACTGTGGGTCGTGAGGGTGCGCCTTTATCCTCTTCTTGAGGTTATGCGCCTCCCCGTCGGCCTGCTCCATCTTGACTATCGTCCTCATCTTGAAGTCGGAGTCGTGCCTCAGAATCTCCAGGGCCTGAGACGCCAGCTCCTGGTTGTACAGGAGGGCCGTCTTCTGGTCGAACGTGCCTCCTGCCGCGATGAACTTCTGCATCCTCCTGGAGACTCTCTCGACCTCGAGGTTCGCCGCAGTGATCTCCATCCTGGCCGTCCTCCTGGCCTCTTTAAGCGCAGCCACCACCTTCGCGGTGAGCGCGAAGGCGCCGAGTATGAACTCCTCCTTGTTCTTTATTAGGCTAGGATTGACAAGGTCTGTGCCTCCGATGGCAAGACCTCCTGTCATCGCCCCTATCGCATAAGGGCGCGCCTCCCTGAGGATTCCCCTTAGCTGTGCGATTAACTCGTGGTGGTCCGTCCCCACCGGCTTCCTTCCCATCGGCAGCCTCGCGTACCTTATCCCTCCATCCATCCCATCCCCCAATGACATATGCGCTGCGGATATATTAAAGGCTTTTCTTCAAGTTTGCACATTGACGGGTCTTGCCGCAGTAATATCGCGCGAATGCGCTACCTGCCCATTCCTGCTGCGCCTTCCTGCCTGCATATCAATAGGGGGCGCGTAGAGAGGTTAATAAGCAGAGCTGACCAAACCATAATCGTCGATGATGAGACGAGGTATTTCTGAACCGTGATGAGAAAGAGAGTCTCTGAGATATACTCCTCTACGCAGCGCGCCGGCGCGCATGTGTAGAGAATGTTTATAAAGGTGGACAAGGAAAGTTTATGCAAGGCACTGATGGTGAAGTGATGTACCGCCAACCAGCATTGTAAGGCAGCTTCAAAGCTCGGTACTAGCATCGCAGGTGCATCGGCTTCCTATGCGCGTGCTCACGGTGGAATCATGAACGACCTAGCCGGCGGCAGCCATTTCATGATAAAGGGCGGCACTACCAGCGTGCTCAAGGGAGGGGAGCTGGACATGAAGGTGCTGAGGCACATGGCCGAGGACATCGCCCCGCTCTGGCACGACGGGAAGAGGTTCGCCATAGTGAGTTCAGGTGCGCGCGCGCTCGGAAGCAACGGCAAGGCTGACGACCCTAGGACCGCTGCGTCGAGGGGCCAGCCCCTGCTGATGGGCGCCTACGCCGAGTTCTTCGGCAGGTATGGCATCCCGGTAGGCCAGCTCCTGGTAGAGACAGACCACTTCTCTGTGGCCAGGGACACCGGCGTCGCGCATGCGGTGATGCAGGCATGGAAGGACAACACGCTCATGATCATAAACGAGAACGACCCGCTCGCGACGAAGGAGACCACGCTGGGCGACAACGACGCGCTTGCCAAGCGGACTGCTATCGAGCTCAAGAAGAGGGGGGTGGAGATGGGTGCGGTGGTCTTCCTCTCCGTGAAGGTCAGGAACGGCCAGGAGCGCGCGATGGGGACCGGAGGCATAGACGCCAAGGCAAGGGCAATAAAGGGGCTGATGCGCGACGGCATCCCCGCGCTGGTCGTAGACGGGAAGAAGAAGCACGTGATACGCGAGCTCTTCTCCGAGGACGGGAAGGAGCTCCGGAGGGCGCTCAGGCTGAGCGATAAGCTGGTGGTTAAGGCCGAGGAACAAGGCCGGGTTCAAGAGGGGCCCCGCCTTCCCAGTCAGGCTGACGAGAAGCCGGTGGCGAAGTCTGAGGGTGCAACGGTCAGGCGCGTCAGGTCAGTATGACCTGGCGAAGTTGGCCATTGACGCGGCCTTCTTGCCGCAACCTATGCACGTCCCGCGGAGTCTTCCCTGGTCGAGCGGTATGTTAGTTATCTTCGCGCCGGTCTCCTCCTTGACCTTGTCCTCGCATGCCTGGTCCCCGCACCACGGCGCGTGTATCATGCCTCGCTTCTCCTTGAGCACCTTCTTGAACTCGTCATAGCCTGAGACCTCGTGCACCGACGCGAGGAGCGCGGCCTCGGCCCTCCTGTACATCTCCTCGTGCATGGCGCCAATGGTCTTCTTCACCGCA
>JASHXR010000043.1 GCA_030043435.1 Microcaldota archaeon | reverse complement strand
GTGGGAGCCTAGCACCGCCTGCGCCTCCCTTAGGAGTGCGTAAGGGTCCTCGTCGCCCTCTCCCGAGACCATGCGCTCGATGCGCCTCGCCTCAGACTGCGCCATCTCCTCAGCCACTCTCTCCTCAGCGCCATGCCGTGCCATCCCCTTCCTCAGGAGCGCGCGCTTGGCCGCAGCCGTTCCGACCATCCTGCCCCAGACCGCGCACTGGCTCAGCGAGTTGGAGCCCAGCCTGTTTGCGCCGTGGACGCTGACGCACGCGCACTCCCCTACGGCCCAGATCGAGTCAGAGGGGCGCCTGGCGGGCCCCACCATCGCCCTGCCCTCTATATCCGTGTCTATCCCTCCCATCGTGAAGTGCGCTGCCGGCCTGACAGGCAGCATATCCCTCGACGGATCGAGGCCGAGCGTCTTGATCGCCATGTCCTTTATCATGGGCAGCCTCTCGTCTATGACCTCGCGCTCGAGGTGCCTCAGGTCGAGGTTGACGTAGCCCATGCCGGAGAGCCGGTCCGAGAAGCCGCGCCCCTCCTCCATCTCTGTGACTATCGCCCTTGAGACGATGTCTCGCGGCGCGAGCTCCATCTTCGACTTGGCGTAGCGCTCCATGAAGCGCTTGCCGTCCGTGTTGACCAGGTATGCCCCCTCCCCTCGCGCCGCCTCAGAGATGAGTATGCCGCTGGGCACCAGCGCGGTCGGGTGGAACTGCACGAACTCCATGTCCTTCAGCAGCATGCCTGCGCGGTACGCCAGGGCTATCCCGTCCCCTGTCGACGAGTATGAGGTGGTCGTGAAGTCGAAGGCGCGTGAGAAGCCGCCTGTGGCGATGACGCACGCCGCGGCCCTGAAGAGCCTCGACCTGCCTGTAGCCATGTCCAGCGCGTGAGCCGCTGTGAACCTGCCCCTCTCAGCAGCCATCGAGGTGACGAGGTTCTCGTGGAAGACCTCTATGGACTTGTGCGACGTTATCTCGTCGTACAGCGCATGGAGCATGAAGAACCCGGTCTTGTCCGCGGCGAACGCGGTCCTCGGCACGCTCATCCCCCCAAACGCCCTCTCGGTTATGCGCCCCTCCGCGTTCCTGTTCCACGGCACGCCGAGGTGCTCGAAGAACTTTATCTCTCGAGGCGCGTTCCTCGCAAGCAGCTCTACCGCGTCCTGGTCGGCGAGGTAGTCCGACCCCTTTACCGTGTCATAAGCGTGGAGCTGCTCCGAGTCCTTGTTCTCGGCAGGGTAGAGCACGCCAGAGATGCCGCCCTCCGCAGCCACGGAGTGGCTCCTCATTGCGTGTATCTTCGAGATCAGCGCTATCCTGAGCGCGCCTCGCGCCGCCAGGTCCGCGTGCAGCGCGGTAGACATGCCGGCAATCCCGCTCCCGATGATAACGATGTCGAAGTCAAGCGTCTCCATTTGAGGTCACCGAATCAGTTGCCCATCAGCACTATACGTGCCAGGCCGCGCACCCTACATCCATCACCTATTCCCTGCAAGAATTATATATCATAGCTCGCGCCTACCTCCACTCCGGTACTGCGCATGCCATTCGGTACGCCGTCGGTCTGGCGGCGATGCGAACCTCTATAAAGCTTTGTTGGGAGTGTATATTCTGCCGACCGGTGCGCATATGGACGAGGAAGTGATCTATGACCTGGAGTTGAGCGTCTTCACCGCGCTAGAGGGCAAGCTCGCTAACATGGCCACCCAGAAGGAGATGGACGAGCACCTCGAGAAGGTCGCCAAGTCGATACACCCTACGGCCACCAAGGAGGAGGTGGACCGCGTGATAAGCGACGCGAGGACCTTCGGCGCCATCGACAAGTACCTCAACGACGACGGCATAGAGGACATCATGGTAAACAACACTGACAACATCTTCGTCTACGCCAGCGAGGCCGGTGAGGTGAAGCTCACGGAGAAGGTGACGAGCAAGAAGGAGCTCGCCCTCCTGATCAGCCGGATGAAGATGTACAACACCCACTCCACCGCGAACAGGAACATCTTCGACGTCCACCTGCCTAACGGCTCGAGGGCCAACATAGTCGAGACGCCGCTGGGGCCCGACATAACGATAAGGAACTTCAAGAACCGCGCCTTCAGCGTCATCGACCTGGTCAATGCCGGCGAGATGAGCTTCGCCATGGCCGGCAGGCTGTGGCTCTACTCCGAGGGCCTCTCCATCAGGCCGGCCAACATCCTCCTCGGGGGCATGCCCGCAGCCGGCAAGACGACCCTGCTCAACGCCCTCTTCAGCTTCTTCAGGCCAGAGGAGAGGATAGCGGTCATAGAGGACACCTACGAGCTGAACACCCAGACGCAGGAGAACTGCGTCAGGCTCGAGACCAACGTCAACATAACGATGGAGGACCTCGTCAAGAACACGCTGAGGATGAGGCCAGACATAATAATAATAGGCGAGGTCCGCGGCGCCGAAGCGGTGGATATGATGACCGCGATGAACATAGGCAAGGTCTGCATGAGCACTATACACGCGAGCACCACCCGCGACATAGTCACGAGGCTGGAACACGACCCGATGAACGTAAGCAAGGACATAATACCGCTGATAGACGCCCTCATCGTAGTATCGAGGATACGCGAGGGCAACAGGTACAGGAGGCGGATAACCCAGGTATCGGAGATATCAGGGATCGAGACTCAGGTCCTCCTCTCGGACCTCTACAAGTTCGACTACAAGACGCACACGGGCTCAGACATACTGCCCAGCATAACCTACAGGGACGCGCTCGCGCAGCTCGTCGGCCACCCTCCCACAGCCATAATCGCAGAGGAGGAGAGGAGGGCGAAGGCGCTGGAGAAGCTCAACCAGCTTGGCGTGCGCGACCTCGCCGGGATAAACGAGTTCTGCAAGGAGTACTACGACAACCCCGGCAGGGCGCTTGAGAAGATAGGGCTGAAGTCGCTCGGCACCCTGGACTAAGCCTGTAGCCGAGGCGCACTCCTCACATGGTGCAGGATCTACGCAGCAAGTCAATCCAATACTGCCTTGTAGAAAAGGAACTCCCCCTTCTTCAGCTTGCCCTCCCTTGGGTCTACTGCGAGCCCCATCAACTCAAGAGTGGTAACCCCGATTACGACTTCATGGACCTGGTCGGAGATCCAGATTGGGGATACGATGCCGCTGCCCTCTATCTCAAGCCTCGCAGTCCCCTCATAGACAGCGGCCGGCCCGTTTCCCGTCATGACGCTCCTGGCAGCGCCCTTCTCAATACCCAGCTCCTTTGCGATACCGGACGGCAGCACAGTCTTGGTAGCCCCTGTGTCTATGAGTCCGGTGTAGTACCTAAACTTGTCCCCGGTAAGGCAGCCTAGCCCAATCCTGACATATACATGTCCCATCTCTTCCTACCCCGTGCCGGCTTCCGAGAAGATGGCAAGGTTGCTACTTTATTACCGTGGGGATGCGCTGGGCCCTGATGGCGAAGTCGCAGAGCACTATCGCGATCATGCTCTCCACTATCGGCACGGCTCTGGGAACCGGGCACGGGTCGAACCTGCCCAGCGACGAGATCTCCGTCTCCTTCATCTCCTTCATGTCTACGGTCCTCTGCATCTTAGGTATCGACGATATCGGCTTGAAGCCTATCCTAGCCACTATCGGCATGCCGTCTGAGATCCCGCCCAGGATGCCTCCCGAGTTGTTGGTCCTTGTGGCGATCCTTCCCCCATCGAGCACAAATTCGTCGTTATTCTCCGACCCCCTCGACCGCGCGCCTGAGAAACCTGATCCAAATTCCACTGCCTTCACTGCG
>JASHXR010000006.1 GCA_030043435.1 Microcaldota archaeon | reverse complement strand
CGTGCATCCGTTCAACGACGGCAAGGTCATCTCCGGGCAGGGGACCGTGGGCAAGGAGATATGCGAGCAGCTCGGGCACGCACCAGACTACCTGGTCTGCCCGATAGGCGGCGGCGGGCTCGCATCCGGAGTCGCGACGTACGTGAAGGCAAGGTCTGCGCGCGCGCGGATAATAGGCGCAGAGCCTGCAGGCGCGCCGTCCATGTACGAGTCAGTCAGAGCGGGAAGGCCGGTCACGCTTGACCGCATAGACACGTTTATCGACGGCGCTGCGGTGAGGAGCGCCGGCACTGTCTCATTCCCCATCGTAAAGCGCCTCGTCGACCGCATCGTCCTGGTGGAGGAGGGCAAGGTCTGCACCACGATGATAGAGCTCTACCAGGGCGAGGACATAGTCGCGGAGCCTGCAGGCGCGCTCTCTATAGCCGCGCTCGACTCCATCGCAACTAGGATAAGGTCCAAGACCGTCGTCTGCGTGCTCAGCGGCGGAAACAACGACATACTCCGCTATCCCGAGGTCATGGAGCGCAGCCTCGTCTACAGGGGCCTCAAGCACTACTTCCTGGTGGAGTTCGCGCAGAAGCCGGGCCAGCTGAGGAGGTTCGTGGACAGCGCCCTCGGCCCCACCGACGACATAACGCGCTTCGAGTACCTGAAGAAGAGCGCGCGGGAGACTGGCCCTGCGCTCGTCGGGATAGAGCTCGCGAGAAAGGAGGACCTAAAGGTACTGCTCAAGAGGATGGATGGTCTCGGAATCGCATACAGGCTGATAACAGGCGACGATCCGCTATACAGGTATCTCGTCTGAACCCTGCGCCATACGCAGCTCGACCCTCTTGCTGTGGCTGCCCTTGCTGGTGAACGCGCTCAGGTCCAGCCTTCCTATCTCCCTTGAATTGAGCACATGCAGCCCGCCGTCCATCTGCGCGTCGAGGCCCTCTATCTCGACTATCCTCACTATGTCAAGCTTCATTATCAACTCCCTCCCAGGCTCGGTCCTGGCCAGGTTCCCCATCCGGAGCGCCTCATCCCTCCCGACCTCCCTCACTATTATCCTCCTGCCCTCATCGATTATCATGTTGGTCTGATTGAGTATCTCCTGCGCCAGCTCACGGTTCAGCTCCGGCATGTCGAAGTCTATCCTGACCCTGTCTGCGTAGATCTGGCTCCCCGTGGAGAAGCCCGCATTGGCGTGCCTCGCTACGACGATGCCGTCGAAGATGTGCAGGGCGGTATGGTACTTCATGTACGCATATCTCTTCTCCCAGTCTATCGCGCCCCTCACCGCGTCGCCTGCCTTCAGGCCATCTGCGCTCCGCAGCACATGCGCGACGTCGCCGCCATCCTTCCTCACGTCGACGACATCGAACTCAATACTGCCCGAGACCAGCCTTCCTGTGTCGTTCGGCTGGCCTCCGCCCGTCGGATAGAACGCCGTCCTGTCGAGCCAAGCCCGTGTACCATCCACCTTCGTGACAGTCGCGTCGAACTCCTTCATGTACATATCCTTGAGATAGAGCCTTTCTACCACGGTACCACGCGCTCCACAAAAGCAGATACATTGGCCGGCACCAGATATATTAATAGGCATGGATGAGATAGCTATGCGCAGTCCCGTCGTCTAGTGGCCAAGGACCGCGGGCTTTGGACCCGCGTACCCCAGTTCGAATCTGGGCGGGACTATGTATACTGACAGTTACAGTTACCCCAATATTGGTAGCCTTCAGGAATGGTTATGCTGGGAGTGCATCTTTGTTTCTAGGCTGGTTTTAATATGCGCGTTCAGCACATATCTCTCCGAAAATACGGAGTAAGACAGAGAACCTATCTGACTAATTAATGTTTTCTATTTGTGTATACAAATATTTATATATTAGTTCGTATACAAATATCCCTATGGAAAAGAATGAAACAAGGGTGCTTTCTGTGAGGCTGGATAAGAAACTTGGAGACGAAGCACTGGCACTTGACATAGACATAAAAAGTACAATCGAAGAGGCATTGAAGCAAAAAGTAGTCAGAACTAAGACAAAAAGGCTTTCCAAGGTGCTAAAAGAGACTATTGAAAAAACAGGAATTAGCAAAAGAGAGTGGATTAAATCCATAAGAGAAACCAGGGATGGGCGATGAAATACTTGCTAGATGCATCTGCCTTATACAGCATCTTCGAATCAGAGCAATTTCCCCTAGTCAGTGATATATCCGTCTTGGTTTTAACTAAATACGAAGTCGGTAATGTTGTTTGGAAGAAGAGCCGAAAAGGCGAGATAAAAAATTTGACACTCTTTACCAATGCGCTATCAGAATTCTTTGCAAATGTCCATGCAATTGATATCGACTTTGACTCTACAGAGCAGATTGCAATCAAGAGGGATATCAGTTTTTATGATGCTGCCTATATAGAGGCAGCAGAGAGGATGGCCCTAACACTTGTAACTGAGGACAAAGAAATTCTTGAGAAATCAAAAAACGCAGTGACTCCAGAAAGTGTATTTAAAAAATAATCTCCTAAAGTAACTGTTATCCCAAGAAACGCAAAATACGATTGTCACATCCCGCCGTCTGCTGTCACTTTACTACGGTTATCCTCAGCCCTGTCTCAGGAACATCCGTCTCTCCTTTCCCTGCCGAGACCTTCCTTATCCTCATTGCGCCCTTTATGTCCTCTATCCCGTCGTCAAGAGCGCCCTCTATCACGAGCTCGCTCACCTCCCCGTTCAGTGCGAGGCCGTTCCTATGCTTCCACGGCCTTATCGCGCCGACCACGCCCTGCACCTTCTCCCCCGTCTCCACTGCCTTCGCGTCTACAAGCGCGTCGTCGTACTCAGGCCATGCGGCCAGGTGCACCGAGGCTGTCTTCTCCTCGACCCCCCTGTAGAGGTGCTGGTAGACCTCCTCTGTGACGTACGGCATGAACGGGGCGAGAAGCTTTATGATTATCAGGAAGGTCCTCCGGAGCGCATAGCTTGCCGACCTATCGTTGCTGTAGAACCTGTACTTTATGAACTCGAGGTAGTTGTCGCAGAAGGACCAGAAGAACCCGTCGACGAGGCGGCGCGCCCCTGCGTAGTTGTAGTCTTCTAACAGCACTGTCGCGTCGCGCGCCATCAGCTCGGCCTTGGAGACTATCCACCTGTCCAGCACATTAGCTGTGTTCCTGGCCGCGCCCTTCTCCGAGACCTTCTCGACCAGCTTAGCCACGTTCCATAGCTTGTTGACGAGCCTGGCCCCGGTAATCACGTCCTTCTCCTGGAACGAGGCGTCGTCGCCTGGCTTGGAGAGCGAGGCCCAGTACCTGACCGCATCTGCACCGTACCTCTCCATCAGCGGCTGCGGGTCTATCAGGTTGCCAGCTGACTTGTGCATGGGCTTGCCATGCGGGTCCAGCGCATGCCCCGAGATCATAACCGTGGACCACGGAGCCTTCTTTGTATGCATGTAGCCCTTCACCACAGAGGTAAAGAGCCAGAACGAGATTATGTCATGGGCCTGCGGCCTCAGCGACATCGGGTATCTCTCCTCCGAGTATGCATCGCCGCCCTTCCACCCCGCGTTTATGAGGGGGGTGAGCGATGACGTCGCCCAGGTGTCGAGCACGTCCTCCTCCGGTACCAGCTCGTCGGAGCCGCACTTTGCGCATCTATAGCCGGCGCTCCCCTTGAGCGGGTTCACCGGAAGGTCCTTCTCCTCGGCAAAGACCGGATCGCCGCACCGCCTGCAGTACCACACCGGGAACGGCACCCCGTAATACCTCTGTCTCGAGATAGACCAGTCCCACTGCAGCCCGTTCACCCAGTTGTCGTACCTTACGTGCATGTGCTCCGGATGCCATGCGAGCCCGTTCCCGAGCTCTATGAACTTGCCCTTCAGGTCGAGGTATCTGATGTACCACTGCTCCTTGACGAGGAACTCTATCTCGGTGCCGCACCTCTCGTGCACGTTGACAGCATGCACGACCTCCCTCTCTGAGACAAGGTAGCCCTTCTGCCTGAGGTCCTCGATTATCTTGGACCTCGCATCCCTTATCTTCATGCCCTTGAAGTACTCGCCCAGCATCCTGCCGCTGTCGTCAATCACAGTACGGAGCTCCAGCCCGTATGCCTTGTACCACTCTATGTCTGTCAGGTCGCCGAAGGTGCAGCACATGACTACTCCTGTGCCCTTGCTAGGATCGACGCGTGAATCTGTACGTATCTCGACCTCCTGCCCGAAGATGGGCACCTTGACCCTCCTCCCCACCAGCTTCCTGTTCTTCTCATCGTCAGGGTTGACGAAGATGGCGGCGCAGGCAGGCAACATCTCCGGCCTCGTCGTCGCTATCACCACCTCCTCGGCGAAGCGTATGTCGACGAACTTGGAGCTGAGCTCCTTGTCCTTGAGCTCCATCTGCGAGAGCGCGGTCCTCTCCTTCGTGCACCATATGGTAGGCGTCTTCTTCCTGTACACCCGTCCCATCCTGTTCAGCTCAAGGAAGGAGAGCTGCGAGACACGCTGCACCTCGCTGCTTATCGTGGTATAGAGGAGCGACCAGTCGACAGAGATGCCTATTGACCTCCAGACCTTCCCGAACTCCTGCTCATATCTCCTCGTCTCCTCCTCCACCAGCCTGACGAACTTCTCGCGCCCCTCCCTCTCTGCTGTGGTGTTGTGGTTCTTCTCAGTCAGGAGCTCTGTGGGCAGGCCGTTGTTGTCGTAGCCCATTGGATAGAAGACGCTGAAGCCGCGCATGCGCTTGTACCTTGCGATGAAGTCAGCATGCGAGTACGAGAAGACGTGGTGTATGCCGATATAGCCGGAGATGGTCGGCGGAGGCGTGTCTATCGAGTAGATGCGCTTCTTTGACGCGCTGTCGAAGGCATAGACGCGCTCGTGGTCCCAGAACCCGCGCAGGCGCTCTTCGACAGCCTTGCTATCGTATCTCTCCTCCATGAGAGAGTATCTGCCATACAACTATAAAAATGCGGCGCAAGCCCCGCGCTACAGCGAGCCAAATCCATCGTCAGGTCGCTGTAACTGTAGTTGATGCTGTAGCGCCGTCCTGCCCGCCGACTGCGAGGCTATAGGATGAACCCGAGACCACAGCGGTGGTGTACAGCCCCGAGTCATACGTGGCCTGTCCACTGTAGGTGAGCGTCGCAGAAGAGCCCGGGCTCAGATCTATCCCGCTGTTGGAGATGTTTGCAGCGCTAGATACCTGGCTCAGCTCGCCGCTCGACGAGGCTGCGAAGACAGCCTGCTGGAAGGCGTGCAGATTCGCCCCTACCTGCAATGCCGTGCTGGCACTTGCGTTGAGTCCTATGCTGCTGCCTGCTCCCCCAAGAATCTCGTTCAGGTCTCCTGCTACAGAGGCGTCGGCCCCTGATGCGGTAGATGCGGTCACATCCTGCTGCCCGTCAAGCACTACGTTCTCTATGCTTACAGTGGCATTTGAGGTGTCCTTCACAGTGACCGCTATCGTAGTGACGTTTCCAGAGACCGAGACGTTAGCAGAGGTTATGGTTATGCTTGGCGTCGCTGCCGAGAGCGAGGCATCGACATCTGCATTTAACGAGAAGACCGAGCCTGTGTCAGCAGAGGCTCCTGTGCCTGCGACCACCACTGCCTTTGCCGAGGGTGCCATCACAAACGCCGTAGTGTTATGGGCGTATACTGCGGCTACTGTAGGCGTTACCTCGACCACAACGGTCGCGTTCTGGTCTACCGCAGCCTGGCCTGCCACCTGTGCTGTTATTGTCTGGCCTGGCACTGTGACATTATATGCAGTGCCGTTTACCACTATGTAAGCAGACGTTACCGTCATCTCCACAGCGCTTATCGTGGTTGCCGCACTGGCCTTCATATATCCTATCACCTGGCCTGAACCTACGGTGCTTGTCAGGTTGACGGTCCCGCTTCCTGATGCGCCGACCCATCCGGACCCGGAGGGCCCGCTCTCATTGGCTTGCAACGATGAGTATGTCACGACAAGCGCGCGCGTACCTGCAGGCACCTGTGCCGGGTCTGTGATAGCTATCGGCACCTGGCCCGAGTAACTAGAGGATTGCGTTGTCTGGGCCGGCATACTGCTCGTCGTCTGGGTCACAGAAGGGCTGGGACTCCTGCCAAGAAGCAAGAAGGCCCCTATCGCCAAGACAACAATCACTACTATTACCGCTGCTGCAACTGTCTTTGTGTTTGACATGTGCGCACCACGCTACTCCTGACTGGGTTATAACTGGAAACGCATATAAACCATGCTATATGCTGCTGTTTTCCAAGGTTCCTTGGCACTGGCCTGTCCTTGCCATCGGAGCCTGTCCTCGCGCGCTGGTGTCTGGCTGTCAGAACGAGTATCTCGCTTCCTGTACCTCCTTGAGGAAGACGGCTTTCTTGACCCTGGACCTGAAGAGCTCCTCCGCCTTCTCCGAGCCCTCCTTCCCGAGCACCTGCTTGTAGTGCATAGGTATGTAACGATCAGCGCCGATCGCTCTAGTAGCCTCTATCGCCTGGCCTACGTCCATTGTGTATGTGCCGCTCATCGGAAGGAGCGCGGTCCCGACCTTCAGCCCGCGCATCTCGTCTATTAGGTCTGTGTCGCCGGCATGGTAGACCGATTCGCGCCCCTCGCCTATCACGTATCCGACCCACCCGTTCTCCCTCGGATGCTTGTCGAGCCTCTCCCTCACGACGTTGTATGCGGGGAGGGTGGAGAAGCCGATGCCTAGAGCCTCGTACCTGGCGCCGGGCCTGACCCCTGTCACGCTCCCGACCTGGACCTTGGAGACGCTGTCCTGCGGCACAAAGACCTGCGTCTTCTCGTCAGCTATCTTGCCGATGTCGCCTGCGCTGAGATGGTCGAAGTGCGGATGCGTTATTAGTATGAGGTCTGCGCGTCCATGCGTCGAGTCGAGGTTGAACGGGTCTATATACAGCCTCCTCTTCCCGATCCTCAGGAGGAACGAGGCGTGGCCTATCCACTCGAGTCCGCTCAGATCCATATGCCCACGATATGATATGGCGCCACCATAATAAAAGAAGGGGCGCCATCGCCCTTGTACCGCACTTCCCGCGTGCGGTACTGCATTCATGGCCGCGTCTCTGGCCTATATGGTGAGCGCCCCGAGCCTCGAGTCGATGAGATAAGCGAGCATGAGTCCTGCGTCAGGGCCGAACCTGCAGAGCCTCGAGTCGAGGTCGCGCAGGTCTACGGCGAAGACCGTGAGCCCGAGTCCCGGCGGCAGCGCGCGCACGTGCTGCAGCTCCCCGAGGTGCTCCAGTCCTATCATGCCAAGGCGCGACAAGGCCAGGGTCGAGAGGTCTGCGGACCTCGCCTCCCTTCCGTACTCTCCAGCTGCTATCAGCCTCTCCCTCGCCTCGCTGGCGAGCGGCGTGCGCCCCTCCTCATCCTCCTCGCTGCTTACCTTCGTATACTGCGTCTCTTCGAGAGCCATTCCGGCTGTGCCCCCGCTCCTGCCCGCGTCAAGCTCAGCCGTCTGGAACCGCTCCCTGCCTGGAAGCTCTACCCTTATCTTGCGCCTCGCGTGCATCCTGGTCAGGAGCAGCATGACGCCTATGCCTATTGGTACGGGAAGGAGAGGGGAGAGATATCCTGATATCGCGCTCACGCCCTCACCAGGCTGAACCTGCCTGCGCCGAGGCGCAGCGCCCTGTAGCCGAGCTCAGGCATCGCCCGCACCGCGGCCTCTATGGCCTCAACAGCAAGGCCGCTCTCCCTCGCCGCCCTCCCTATCTCGACGCTGGTCCCGTACCTGCTTATCAGGAAGAGCGCAGTCGTCCTCGTCGCCGCAGCTCTCGCCGCGTTGAGCTCCAATGCCAGCCTCGCGTTCTCCCTGTTCAGCCTGCTGATCCTTCCGGCAAGGATGGTCTCGCCACCGACGCGCGCGCGAGGCAAGCCGAGGCTCCTTACAGGTATCTCCGGCGCTCCGGGCCTCAGCGCCTCTATTAGATAAGGGAAGAGCGTCCTCACGTCGAACTCGTACTCTCCGGAGAGGACAGCGGCGAGGCTGAGCAGCCTGAGCAGCGCCTCGCGCATGAAGTAGAGCGGAGACTCCCTCGAGTAGAGCTCCAGCGCGATGCCAGACCTAGAGAACGAGACTAGGTAGAACCTCTCCCCTCCGCAGTCGTCTATGGCGTAGGCCAGCGCGCTGCCGCGCCTGACAGCGCTGAGCGAGGGGTAGCAGGAGAGCCGTTCGCGCACCGCAGCCATGCTCGAGACGAGGTCCGCGCCCAGCCATATCCTAGATAGGAGGTATCCTTGCCTATCTCTCTCCATCCACACCACGTTCTCCTCTACTGCCCGTTGTAACCTGCCTCCGGCCCTCGCCCTCCCCTGCGCTGGGGCACACGGCGAGGGCGAACGCGTCGCCGAGGTCGTCCTCGTCTATCCCGAGGCGCCTCAGCTCCCTGAGTATCGCAATCGCCTCGCCTCCGCTGTCGAGCAGCTCCCTTATCAGGCACTCCAGCCTGACCTCGCCCCTCTCCCTAAGCCTCGCCGCCATGGCCCCAGCCCTCTCCCGCCCTATCGCGCCCCTCGCCATCTCCTCTATCGCTCCTATGCCTATCTCCACGTGCACATCCTCACCAATAGAAATCCTCGCAGCTGTCTCGGCCTCGGCGCCTATCACGCGCCTTATGAAGAACGCGCTCCTCTCCCCGTGCTTCCTCACCTGTATCACAAGGCAGGAGCCCAGTTGGAGGTTCTGCACCCCCGCTATCTCGCCATCGCCGAGTCCGTAGTCCCTCTGGAGCACGCCAAGGGAGTCGCGGTCCTGCACCCTGAAGGCGAAGATGGTGGCGATGTTGGAGAGGAACGCCGCGTCGAGGTCGGAGAGCAGCTGCGATGCCGCTACGACTCCTAGCCCGTACTTCCTACCCTCGCGTATCATCGTCTCCAGCGCGCCCTTCCTGCCCACCAGCTTCCAGGCCTCGTCGAGTATGACGAAGACGCGTCTCTTCTCGCCTATCGCGCCCCTCCTCATCCTCCTGGCGAGATGCGCAAGCGCCGTCGCCGCGCCCCTGCTCTTGCCTGCCTCGCCGAGGCCGGCCAGCCCTACGTATACGAGCTGCCTCTCCCCTGAGCCGAGCAGTGAGGAGAGCTCTCTAGGCGCGGCCTCGCGCGCGCCGAAGAGGCGCGCAGTGGCCCTGTACTCTCCGGTGAGGTCTATCACTACGAGGGTGCAGTCCAGGAGCGCATGCAGCTTTATCATCAGGCTCCTGGTGAGATACGTCTTGCCGCTGCCAGTCATGCCTGTTATGAAGATGTGCGGGTTCATCAGCGCAGACGTGTCCAGGAAGAAGGGCATCGAGTATGCTCCAGACGCTCCTATGAGGATGCCGTTTTCCGCGGCAGCGGCCGCTGCCTCCCCTGACTGCTCCCTCCTCGCAGGCACGGCCATCAGGCGCGCGGCCTCGGCAGGCCCGGTCACTGCCGCCATCCTATCCCACCTCGGCGAGGAGCTCCTCGCCTGCCAGCACCGTGTACTCGGTCTTGAGCACAGCGGAGAAGGAGTCGGCGACGTGCGCGAGCGAGGCGAGCGACAGCCTCGCAGCCTCGGCCTCGTCCTCGGAGCGCGCGAAGGCCGAGACCCTCACAGTGACGTCGAGCGCCTTCGCCATCGCCCTCACGGCCGAGATCTCGCCGTCGAGAACGGCTATCTCCCTCCTGAGCGCGTTCGCCCTGTCGTATGCGCCCTGCGGGAGCCTGGCAAGAGCTATCTCGCGCATCCTCCTCCTCGTCTCCAGGCCCTCGAGCAGCTTCCTCTTCCCTACCTCCCTGACGCGTATGGAGAACTCGAACTCCTCGCCCAGCGACTCGAGGAGCGACTGCATCTCGTTGCCGCCCGCTCCCTCCCCTCCCCTCAGCGCCATAGACGCCACAGAGACCGAGAGGTATGCTGGACCTGTCCTCCTCACGGCAGAGGAGAGCGCTGATGAGAGCCTGTAGCCATTGCGTATCTCCACCACCAGAGAGCGCCTGAGCAGCGCGTTGTTGACTATGTGCCCAGAGGCGTAGTAGAGCGCGGAGAGGAAGACGAGCAGCGCGGCTGCGACGAAGAGCGCAGCGCTGTAGAAGGCGAGCGACGCGACAAGCACTGAGGCGCAGAGCGCGTAGAACGCATACGAGTAGAGCCTGTTCATTAGCGCGTCACCGGTCTGCTCCATCGCTCCAGCCATAGTCTCGCCGCGCTACATGAACCTGAAGATGCCGAACGAGGCCTCAGAGCCCAGTATCCCGGCCAGTTCGCGCACCGCTATCCCTGTCACTATGAGGCTGAACGCCGGGAGCACGAAGGCGTAGACTATGAGGTACGAGACCTCGCCCAGCACCGCGCCCAGCCCTCCCGCTATCCCCTCGACGACATCCGAGACAGCGCCTATCACCGGCTGCAGCGCCGACCCTGCCAGTGAGTTCGAAGAGGCCGAGAGCGCGGAGCCGAAGACCCCGGCCTCTGTAGCAGTGGCGTTCTCTGCCATGAGCGCGACCCCTCCCGCGCCGAGCTGCGAGCTGTACGAGCTGGCTATGACCGCGTCGAATGCATAAGAGAGCGGGAAGACGACATACAGGCCGATGGAGAGCGCGATGAGGAAGGAGCCCAGCTTCCTCGTCGGGTAGAGCGTCCTCAGTATGAGGCCTGCTGGGAGTATGACCGTGACCGCGCTAGCGTCCACGAAGAGGAGCACCGCGCCCTGCACCACCACCCCCACCGCAACCGTCATGAGCTCCTTTATCAGGTACGAGACCTGCGAGATAAGTGGCGAGACGAGGTAGGAGAACGAGACCGAGACCACGTCAGCGCTGAGCCTCACCGCGGCTATGGCGCCCAGCACGCCGTTGAGCCCGTAGAGCCCGGCGAGGAGGAGCGAGGCTGTGGAGAGTATGGATGGATGGAACGTCCCTTCCAGCGTATAGCCGCTGCCTACGAGGTAGTCGTAGGCGAGGCAGATGGCAGGGTTGGACGCGAGCGCGCCTGTGCATGAAGCGGTCGTGTTTGCCGACGCGGTAACCTGGGTTATGGCCGCGCCGACAAGCCCGGACTGGGAGAAGAGCGCGATGAGCGACCCGACCAGGACTCCGCTCGCCACAGCCTCGTAGAGCTCGCGCCTTCCCCACTCCCTGAACCTCCTCTCGTTCACCGCGTAGCCCAGCCCGAGCGCGATGCCACTCACCGCGAGCATGATGCCCACTGCGTAGATGGCAAGGGAGA
>JASHXR010000005.1 GCA_030043435.1 Microcaldota archaeon | reverse complement strand
TGCGCGTCGGGCAGCCAGGTGTGGAACGGAAACACCGGCATCTTTATCATGAACGCTACGAGAAGCATGAGCATGACGATCAACTGCACCGATCCGGGTATCGATGCCGCAGCTGCCTCTATCCCGCTTATGGAGAAGGTCGAGGTGGAGGAGTAGAGGAGCAGGATGGCTATGAGGAGGAGCAGGCTGGACGCGAGCGAGAAGACGATGAACTTTATCGCAGCGTACCTCCTCTCGTATCCGCCGTAGATGAAGATGATGAAGAACATCATTATCTCGGCGACCTCCCAGAAGACATAGAAGAGGAAGAGGTTCGATGCAAGGAAGACGCCCAGCGAGGCTCCCTCGGCTACCAGGAAGAGGAGGGTGTAGAGCCCTGCCGCCTTTATGAAGTGCCTGCCGACCAGCGAGGCAGCGAAGAAGACTATCGCCGTCATCACGACGAGTATCAGGGAGAGCTGGGTGAACTGCAGCGCGAAGCCGATATTGAGCGAGCTTATGTATGCGGCGCTGAAGCTCACCGCGCCGATCCCTCCGGTATAGGCGAAGAAGACCGCAAGCGCAGTGAGCGCGAGAACCGCTCCGGAAGACGCCACTGCAATCTCGTAGGCGCGGGACTTTGCGAAGAGGGCGGCCAGCGCGGCTAGGAAGGGCAACACCACGATAATGGGCAATAGGAGCATCAGTGGATCAGCCTCTCATGCCTTGGTCCGTCTTCCATATCTGTACCCCAACTCGGATATATAACATGCATGTCGCTCAGCCACGCCCATACCTTGAGAGGAAGTTCATGTACTCGCCCATCACCACGTTGGGCGCGGAGGGCCTCGTGGCCTCGACCTGCTTCACCATGTCGTCCATAGTCACCTTTACCTCCTCCGACGTCTCGATGGACTTCTGGAGCGCGTTCAGCTTGGCCTGCCTGCAGAGGTTCGCGATATCGGCCCCGGTGTACCCGCTGGTCCTCTCCCCGAGCTTACCGAAGTCGACGTCTGCGTCAAGCGGCACCTTGCTGAGGTTCTTCTCGAATATCTCTGCCCTGTCCCTCTCGTTGGGCGGCTGCACGAGTATCAGCTTGTCGAACCTGCCACCCCTGAGCAGCGCAGGGTCAAGCTTGTCGGGCCTGTTCGTAGCCCCGACCACCACGATATTGCCCATCTCCTTTATGCCGTCCATCTCCTGCAGGAACTCGCTCGTCATCTCCACGCCGAGCATGCTGGCTCCTTCACGCGTCGGGAGGAGGGCGTCTATCTCGTCTACGAAGATGACGGCGGGGGCGTTCTCCCGCGCCCTGTCGAAGGTCTGCTTTATCGTCAGCACTGCGCGCTCAAGTCCATACCGGCTCAGCTCGGCACCGGAGAGCATCAGCATGCGCACCTCGCCTATCCTGGACGAGACGGCGCGCATGAGCATCGTCTTGCCCACTCCCGGAGGCCCGAAGAGGAGTATGCCCTTGATGTTCTTGATGTCGTACTTCCGGAGCAGGGCGGGATGCAGCATCGGCACCTCTATGGCCTCGTAGACGGCCTTCTTCGCCCCCTCGAGACCCACCACGTCGTCGAAGGCGACCGACCTCTCCTCGGCCTCGACCATCTCCGGGTGCATCCTCCGCTCGTAGTCGAGCTTGAACTGCACATGCGCCTCGACCTGCGCTATAGACGTAGAGGGTTTCATCTTGGCTATAGTGCCTACCAGGTCGGCCTCGGTTATCTCAAGCACCTTGTTCGTCTTTATCGCGTCCTCAGAGACCAGCCTGGCCGTCTCGTCGCAGACGTTCTTTATGTCTGCTCCGGAGTACCTCTTCGTAAGCGCGGCGAGCTTTGCCACGTCTATCTCCTTTGATGATGGCAGCTTCTTTAGGTAGTACTTGAAGATCTCAACCCTGCCCTTCCGGTCCGGAAGTGGCATGTATATGGCCTTGTCGAACCTGCCCGGCCTCATTACGCTCATGTCGAGGAGGTTTGGCGCGTTGGTGGAGCCCACGACGACGACGCCTTCGACCTTCTGGAAGCCGTCCATCTCGGAGAGGAGCGAGGCCAGGAGCTGCCTCGCCTCATCGCTCTCCTTGAGCTCCCTGCTTGAAGCTATGCCGTCCACCTCGTCGAAGAAGAGGATGGCAGGCGGGCTCTTCTTAGCCGCAGCGAAGATGGCAGAGAGGTTGACCGAGCTCTCCCCCTGGAACGGGCTTACGAGCTCTGAGGTCTTGACGTAGAAGAACCTACCTCGTATCTCGTTGGAGAGGGCGCGCATTATGAGTGTCTTGCCGGTGCCTGGCGGCCCGAAGAGGAGTATGCCCTTGGTAGGCTTCACGTGATAAGCTCCTGCTATCTCCCTGTGCTCCATCGGCGCGAGCACGGCCTCCTTCAGCTCCTTCTTCGTCTGCGCGTAGTTTGCGACGTCGTCAAGTGTCTCCCTGGCCCCTGAGGTGAGCTCCTCCATCCCCTCCCCGAAGCGGCTTAGGAAGTCCTTCTTCACCACGTCGAGGGTCCTGACCAGGCCCAGCCCGTTGTACTCAAGGACGAAGTATATGATTGGAGTGGCGATGAAGCTCAGCACTACGATAGGATCCAGCGGTATCGCAGCCACTAGGGAGAACCCCACGTACGAGGCAGGGAGGATGGCCCCGAAGAGGCTCGACTGCATGCCCTTGTACGACGACCTGGACCTCGCAGCATAGCCGCTTATGGCGAAGACCGCGATGAGCCATAGGACCACCTGGAGCGCGACGATGAGGCCCTGTGACGCAACGGCCTCGATTGCCATGTCTATGCCTGGGAAGATCTGGCCGGCGACGTCAAGGCCGAAGAACGTGGAGCCCGCAGCGCTGAACTTCTGGCCGAAGTCCGAGAGGGTGGCGCCTACGCTGCTAGGAGTCACATACTGTATATCGGGATTTGATGCGATGGAGAGGTGCGCTGCAGCCGCGTTGAACGCGATCGGGCCGGTGTTTTGTATGCCCGTCATTCCGGAGAGCATCGCCACAAGGAGGACTATCACGACTGCTGAGACCGCGGCCCTCCTCAGGCCTATGTAGAGAGTGCCGAGTATGAACGCAGGTATCTCCAAGAACGCGCCGAAGACCGAGAGCGGCAGGATGGCCAGGACGAAGATGAAGGTTATGGTGCGGTAGTGCCTGTGGCCCAGGAAGAGAGCTATGGAAGCGAAGAAGAGCGCGATCCAGCCGAGCAGCGGAGCCTGGTATATGAGCATCGGCAGCGTCTCGAAGATGAGCGCCATGAGCCCGGCCAAAGGGCTCAGCGTAGTGAGAGCGACGGTGGCCACAAGCAGGACTGCGACTATGGGCAGGGGGAAGGACGGGAATGCTACAGCCATGCTCGCTATCGCGAAGGTCACTGCTACAGCGTCGGGGAAGTTCTTGTGGCTGACCACCTGGCGCGCCGCGTCCTTGAGCCAGTAGAAGGTGAGTGGAGCAGTGAGCTTGTACGGCCGCCGTACAGCCGCTTCGTCTGCGGCCTTAGGCTCCGCTTTTTCGGCCTTGGGGCTCTCCTCCTCAGACATACTCTACTCTTCAATGTAAAAGATTAAATACCAATACTCCGATATGTTTCATCGTCCCGTTGTAGCTCAATGGCAGAGCGGTCGGCTGTAGCTTGATGGCTTCCTGGCGAAGTACCGAGGAGATACCGACAGGTTGTGTGTTCGACTCACACCAACGGGATAATGCTTTTCGCCCAGCTAGCCAGGTCAGCTATTTATAGCCTTAACTTCAAGGTTAGAATATGGGAAGGATAATAGTCGCAGGCTCCATCAATATGGACGTGGTTTCCAGGATGGAAAGGATGCCAAAGGCAGGAGAGACGATTTTTGGCGATGAACTTCATTTCATACCTGGCGGCAAAGGCGCAAACCAAGCAGTTGCGGCAAGCAGGCTAAACGGGAGGGTCAGCTTTCTGGGCAGAGTGGGAGAGGACGATTTTGGTAGGCTTTTGTATAACTTCTTGAAAAGGGAAAATATTGATGTCAGCGCAATAAGGCATACAAAAGATGTTCCCACAGGAACTGCCATAATATGGGTGAATAGAAATGCGCAGAACTCGATTGTTGTTATACCGGGAAGTAATGGCAAGGTTTCCGAAAAGGACATAGAGGCACTAGGCATAAGCCAGGCAGACATAGTCCTGTCACAATTTGAAATCCCGCTTGATACCGTATTTGCTCTTTTCAAAAGGGCAAAAGGGGCAGGTGCAACTACAATACTTAATCCGGCCCCTGCTATTAAGTGCCCTGAAGAACTTCTGAAACTTACCGATTATCTGATAGTTAATGAGCATGAAGCTGCATTTTTCGCCGGTGGAGAGACCACAGATAAATTAGAAGAAATAGCAGATTATTCCAATAAAATAAAGAAGAATAAGGATCAGGTTATTATAATTACACTTGGCGCCAACGGGGTCTTTTGTAACGCTGCAGAGCAGATAAGGGTAGAAGGAATTAGGGTAAAGGCAATCGATACCACAGCAGCCGGAGATTGCTTCGCCGGGGCATTTGCAGTTGCATTGTCAGAACAAAAGTCTTTGAGGGATGCCCTTAATTTTGCTAATAAAGCGGCTTCTATAAGTGTACAGAAGCTTGGAGCGTCATCTTCTTTACCTACACGCAAAGAAGTGGATATATAAAATAACCTATAATTTGACTATGCAATACGCCAATTGGGATAACATATTTGTCAGCGTAGAATAATTCTTGTCGTAGTCGTGTGAAGCGTGCATCCATTAAAGATTTCCCTGCATCACTTTCAGGCCTGACACTTTGGCTATCTCCTTGAAATCCGAATCTGAAGTTTCTAGAGGTTCATTCTTGTTTATGCAGATAGCGGCAATGACGAGATCCGCAAAGGCCTGGACTTTACCATGCTGCCTTAACTGTCTTTGTAGTCTTTCAGCCAATACAAAGTCGTCCAGATTTGGATAAAGGACTTCTCCAACAAACCCGGAGTAATCAAGGATGGGCGTGTATTCTATAGTGGCACTACGGTTATATTTTCGATTATGGTCTCTCTTCCTTTTATGCGCTTAATGGCCGCGTTGGTGTCTAGGACAGTCATAGCTGTCGCACTCGTACGCGTTCCTTCTCTCTTAGCCCCTTCACGAGTCTCTCCTCCTTCCGGGTAATCTTAATGTTACTTCTCAATTTCTTAATTCCGAGCCTTTTCCTCAAGGCTTGCACGCTAATCCTGCCATAACGTTGTTCGACGAGCATGTCAATGTCACTCTGGAGTTTTCTTGTGTTCATCCAGCCAGGCACTTTCACGGTCACTTCCCTATACCTTGCCATAATGATTTTGCTCAACATAGCCTTATATTACTTGCTAATTCAGGCACCCATTATATGGCCGTAGTAGATGTTATAAACTGGTGTTGGTTGAACTAT
>JASHXR010000042.1 GCA_030043435.1 Microcaldota archaeon | reverse complement strand
AGGGCCGAGAAGATGGAGTACGGCCTCGCGACTACAGAGATAACGGATCGCGAGATGCTGCTCAAGGGGCTTGGGAAGACGGAGGTGACGTGGATGAGCCATGGCGACACCGTGCTCTCAGTTCCTGCCACCATGGAGATTACGGCGCACACGCCCAACTGCCCTGTCGCCGCATTCAGGGACAGGCGCGCCCAGATCTACGGGGTGCAGTGGCATCCCGAGGTAAGGCAGACGGTGAACGGCTCAAAGGTCATCTCCAACTTCCTCTTCTCAATCTGCAGGTGCAGCCCTAACTGGAAGGTAAGTACGCTGATAGGCGGCTACGTACGCGGGATCGGCGAAGCGGTAGGGGAGAGCAGGGCCATCATCGCAATCAGCGGCGGCATAGACTCGTCTACAGCCGCAGCGCTCGCCTCGAGGGCACTGGGCAGGCGCCTCACAGCGGTGTTTGTCGACACCGGCTTGATGAGGGAGTACGAGCCCTCGAAGATAAGGGGGATGGTGGAGAGCCTTGGCGTCGAGTACCTGCACGCCGACGAGGCGTCGAGGTTCATAGGGGCGCTGAGGGGCGTCACGGACCCTGAGAGGAAGAGGAAGATCATAGGCAGGGAGTTCATACGCGTCTTCGAGGAGAAGGCGCGCGCCGTCGGCGCCGAGTACCTGATCCAGGGCACCATCTATCCAGACAGGATCGAGTCTGGGCAGTCGAGCGGCGCGGCTGTGATAAAGACCCATCACAACGTCGGCGGGCTGCCTAGCGTGATCAATTTCAAGGGCGTGGTCGAGCCTCTGCGCGAGCTCTACAAGGACGAGGTGCGCGAGATGGCCTCAAAGCTCGGCCTTCCCCGTGCGATGGTGCAGAGGCAGCCCTTCCCGGGCCCCGGCCTGGCCGTGAGGATCGTCGGCGAGGTGACGAGGGAGAGGGTAGAGCTCCTCAGGAAGGCCGACCGCATAGTCACGACAGAGATAGAGGGCGCGCACCTGAAGAACATGCCTTGGCAGTACTTCGCCGTCCTCACCGATACCGAGAGCACAGGGGTGAAGGGCGACTCGCGCGCCTACGGCGCCGTCGTGGCGATAAGGTCGATAGAGAGCAGCGACGCAATGACCGCAGAGTTCTCCAGGCTGCCATACGACGTGCTGGAGAGGATCTCGACAAGGATAACTAACGAGATAGACGAGGTGGTCAGAGTCGTCTACGACGTCACTAACAAGCCCCCTGCGACTATCGAGTGGGAGTAGCCGCATGTCCCTGAACAGGAGGGGCGCCCATCTGTCCAAGGCGCCTGGGATGGATCCAGAGGGATGTTTATGGCATGGGGAAGGTACGCCGCAAGGGGATGCGGCGGCGCCGGAAGGCCCTAACAGACCCGTTTGCCATATTTGCCTTCGCAATATACACTTATGTGGCTGCTCATATATACCGCTTGCCACATGGTTTGACAGGCGTCAAGCAGCGCATGCCGGCCTGGGCCGGCCCGGCCATGACGCTGGAGACGTGCCTAAGACGCGTCGCGTATATAAGCATTTGCGTCTAAATCTATACGATAATCGTGATCTCAGCAGTCGTCACCTCGCTCGACAGCGAGAACCTCCTCGCCACGCCGTCAGGCAACGTGGACCCTGCCACGCTGGTAGGCCACAAGGTCCAGTATCTCGACAAGAGCGGTAAGGCGTGGCCCGGCGTCGTCAAGGGCGCAGACGACCCGTTCATCATAGTAAAGCTCGACCCCTTCCCTACGGGACTGGGGCAGGGCCAGCTCCTCGACGTCTTTGAGGACGGCGAAGAGGATGGGGCCAAGCCATGACTGCCCACCCTGATTCCAGGGCGCGGGCTGCCCGATAGCCAATCCTATGGCGCCATAAGGCGCCAGCTCACCGCAGACCGGCGCGGAAGGCATTCATGCTTCGAGCTTGAGCCCTCTCGAGAGGAAGGCCTCTATGGCGGAGCCCGAGACCTCGAGCTCAGTCGACCTCTCCATCTCCTGGTACTGCCACTGCGGCTCGAAGAGCGCAGCTACCTCGTCTGGCTTCAACCCGGTCTGCCTGCCCTTGCAGAGCTCGAGTATCTCCTTTACGAAGAGCTCCGAGGTGTTGGGCCCTGACGGGCTGCCAGACCCGAGCGCCTTCCCTTCCTTGGAGTAGAGCGTCCACCTGCCGCGCCGCTTTGACGAGGCCTCCTCCTCTGCATGGAGGTACCCCAGGTCGAGATGGGCGCCATCCTCGAGGTTGAACCTCACCGCCTCGACTCCCTCCTTGGTGCCCTTCGCTATCCTCATCATCGAGGTCGCCCCGCGCGCGAAGTGGGTCCCGCTGACCGCCACCTCGGCCTCTATCCCGGTGGGCCGGTCCTTGGAGTATCCCCTATTGACAGCGAAGAGGCCGAGCCTCTCGATCCTGGCGCTGTCCGCCTTAGCGCCGTTCATCACTATCTCGAACGTGTGTATCCAGTCCATGAAGAGCCCGCCGCTCGACTCGTCGAAGAGCCATCTGGACCTCCTCGCATCCTCTGCGCTCTCCGGCTCGAAGAAGGTCTCCGCCACTCCGCTCACCTTCCCGTGCTCCGCAGTATAACGCGAGAGCAGCTCGTCGAGCTGGATCGTGAGGAGCTTGTGCAGGTAGTGGAGGTGGAGGTACGCCCTCGACTCGAGCCTGTTCTTCCTTATGAAGCGCATGACCGAGTCGAACTGGGCCCGGTTCACCGCCCATGTCTTCTCTGTTATCGTGAGCTTGCCCCTGGAGAGCGAGTCTATCGTCTGCTCCGCGTGGTACTCGTTCGGATCCGAGATATGCACGATGTCAAGGCCGTCGTAGAACGCCGCTGGGATGGGGCTGCCCTTCCCGATCTGGTAGTACTCCGCTGTGGAGAGCCCCATCTCGTCCAGCCGCTCCCTCTTCGCCTGTATGGTGCTCACCCCGGCGACCTTGGCCACGCGTATCTCGCGGGTGTCCCTCAGCCCTGTATAGAGGCGGCTGAACCAGTGGCCGAGGCCCACCGCGCCTAGGTTGTACTGCATCTGCTATCCCTTCTTACCAGGCGCTTTTGGCCTTCCAGACTTGACCTGCACCGCATGGCCCCCGAACTCGTGCCTCAGCGCAGCAAGGAGGCGGTCGCCGAACCTGTACTTCGACCTTGACGAGAACCTCTCGAAGAGCGAGTGCGAGATCGCGCTGAACGGCACGCCGTGCTCTACCGCGCTCTGCACCGACCACCTGCCCTCGCCCGTATCCTCGACGTAAGGCTCTACCGACTCGAGCCTAGCCTCCCTGGAGAGCGCCCTCTCAGCGAGCTCCATCAGGTATCCGCGTATCACCGAGCCGTTGTTCCAGACGTGCGCCACTGACTCAAGATCGAGGTCCTTGTAAGGCCCGTTCGCGAGGAGGTCCATGCCCTCAGCCATCGATTGCATCATGCCGTACTCGATGGCGTTGTGCACCATCTTGACGAAGTGGCCTGAGCCTGCCGCGCCCATGTATGCATAGCCGTCCCTGACGCTGAGGTCCCTAAAGAGGTACTCGAGGCGCCTGAACGCAGCCGCATCCCCTCCTGCCATTATCGACATGCCGCTGAACGCGCCGCTCGGCCCGCCACTGCACCCTGCGTCGATGAAGTCCACTCCCTTCTCTGCGAAGAGCTTCTGCAGCGCTATCGCGTCCCTGTACTCGGAGTTGGAGCCATCGATGAGCGCGTCACCCTGCTGGAGCAGCTGGAGGAGCTCCACAGCCGCCTTGTTAGT
>JASHXR010000041.1 GCA_030043435.1 Microcaldota archaeon | reverse complement strand
AGGTCGGAGCTGCTTGGCAAGAGGCTCCCGATGTACATCGACGGCAAGACGGTCTATGCCGCGGCCGAGACCACGGAGTACTCGCCCATCGACAGGAGCATAATAGGCAACTTCCAGAGGGGCGGCAGGGAGGAGGCGCAGCGCGCGATAGACGCGGCGCACTCGCGTTTCGTGGAGTGGTCTTGCACTGACTATATGGAGAGGGTGCGGATCTCCAGGAAGGCTGCGGGAATCCTCTCGCGCGACAAGTTCACCATCGCAGCGATACTGTCCATCGAGAACGGGAAGACGAGATACGAGTCTGTGGGGGAGGTGGACGAGGCCATCGACTTCCTCAACTATTACGCCTCTGAGATGGAGAGGAACCGCGGCTACTCCAGGAAGGCAAAGATAGGGGCTGCGAAGAAGGCGGTGGGAGCAGGCTTCCAGGGCGCGCCTGGGAGGGAGGAGCGGATCACGATAGCGATGAGGCCATATGGTGTCTTCGGCGTCATCGCGCCTTTCAACTTCCCCATCTCCATCTCCACAGGCATGTGCGCAGGCGCGCTCATAACCGGCAATACCGTGGTCTTCAAGCCTTCGTCGACAGACAACATGACGATGCTCACAGGCATAGCCATCTACAAGGTCTTCGAGGAGGCCGGCGTTCCGCCTGGAGTACTCAACCTCGTCACAGGGCCGGGCTCCGAGGTCGGAGACGAGCTCGTCGCGAGCCCGAAGGTAAGCGGTATCGCGTTCACCGGATCGAGGAAGACCGGGCTTGGGATGGTAGCAAGGACCTTCAACTCGGGCAGCCAGAAGGTCTTCGTAGTCGAGATGGGCGGCAAGGACCCTGCGATAGTCTCGAAGTACGCAAACCTCGAGTACGCGGCAGAGGGCATAGCCAGTTCCGCATTCGGCTACTCTGGGCAGAAGTGCAGCGCCTGCTCGCGCGTCTATGTCCACGAGTCAGTCAAGGACGCCTTCCTCGCAAGGCTTGTCGAGAAGGCCAAGACGCTAAGGATAGGCGACCCGCTGGCCAAGGAGAACTACATAGGGCCGCTCATAAGCTCGAGTGCGATGCAGAGGTACAGGGCCGCGGTGGAGGAGGCGAGGCGCGACGGCAGGATAGTATACGGAGGCAAGGTTGTGGGGAACGACCCAGGCGCCCTCTACGTCGAGCCGGTCATAGCAGAGGTGGGCCAGCAGAGCAGGCTGATGCGCGACGAGCTCTTCCTGCCCTTCCTCACCGTCGATACCTACAAGGAGTTCGGGTCTGCGCTGGAGAAGGCCAACGCCACAGAGTACGGCCTCACCGCAGGGCTCTACAGCGAGAAGAGGTCTGAGGTCAAGGAGTTCCTCAGGAGGATAGAGTCAGGTGTCGTCTACGTGAACAGGGAGACGGGAGCGACGACAGGCGCGATGGTAGGCCTGCATGCCTTCGTCGGGTGGAAGGGGAGCGGGCTGACAGGCAAGGGAACGGGGAGCAGGCTCTACCTCCAGCAGTTCATGAGGGAGCAGAGCCAGGCGATCTCCAGATAGGCACGCGCTTTTGGCAGTGGCATCATCTCATCAGTTTCCATGTGCCGTCCTCCCTTCTTAGCATTCTCTCGAGGTACTGCTTGGAGCGCTGTATGTCGCCGCGCCCCGCAAGCGATCCTAAGACCACCTTGTCGCTTGCAGCTTTGCCGTCTTGTGAACCGGCCCCTCTCAGCACGGCCATGACCCTGTAATACCCTTCCTGTCCCGGCCTCCTCGTCTCTATCAATAAGTCGGTAGTCCTTATCTCCCTGGCCGCCGCTCCCCTGGCCCTCTCCTGCATCTCATTACCTATTTACAGTCCCGACGCTTTCCTAATAAACTTTTCGTATGAGACAGACGGTACGTAAGAGGCCAGTAGAGAAACTCTGCTCTGGGGCGATGCCGAGATATGGCTGCAGACGCGACCACAGGTTGCATGCTGCCTGATTCCCTCAGGAAGGTATATTAACTCTGCTGCGCGATATAGCGCTAAGTAGCTCTAAGGCGGGCTACTCAAGGTGCTTTCATGGCATTCGGTATGTACGACCAGACGGTCGCAGAGAACCAGGCGCTCAGGCAGGAGTACGAGTTGTTCAAACCAAGGATAGCTGTCGTAGGCGTAGGAGGAGGGGGCAACAACACTGTCCACAGGCTGAGCGCCATGGACATAAAGGGGGCCGCGCTCTTCGCATTCAACACAGACGCAAAGCAGCTGGGCATGCTCAGCCCCAACATCTCGAAGCTAATGCTGGGCAGGTCGATGACTCACGGCATGGGCGCAGGCGGGTACCCAGAGGTAGGGGAGAAGGCCGCGGAGCTCACAAGGAGCGAGATAGAGGTGCTCGTGAGGGACACCAACCTGGCCTTCCTCACCGCGGGAATGGGAGGAGGCACAGGCACTGGAGCCGCGCCAGTAGTCGCAAGGATAATCAAGGACTCCGGCGCGATAGTCGTTGGGATAGTGACGATACCGTTCGCCCTTGAGCGGGTGAGGCTCGACACGGCAAGGAGGGGAATAGACAAGCTGAGGAAGAACATAGACACCTTGATAGTCATAGACAACCAGAAGCTCGTGCAGCTCTACCCCAACCTGCCTATAGAGCAGACCTTCGCGCTGGCTGACGAGATAACGGCAAAGGCGGTGAGGGGCATAACAGAGGCGATAACGCAGCCGAGCCTGATAAACACCGACTTCGCTGACGTCAGGACGGTGATGTCAGCGGGCGGGCTGGCGATGATAAGCGTAGGGTTCGGGCAGGGGGCGAACAGGGTAGAGGAGGTGGTGAAGTCGACGCTTAAGAACAAGCTCCTCGACGTAGACTACTCGAACGCGTCAGGGATACTGTTGCACATAACAGGAGGACCTGACATGACGCTTGGTGAGGCGAACCAGATAGGGTCAAAGCTCACGGAGAGCGCATCTCCTAGCGCCAACGTGATCTGGGGGGCGAGGCTCGACCCTGCCTATGCGGGCAAGGTCGAGGTCATAGCGATCTTCACAGGGGTCTCGGGGAGCTCTCTCGCGTCAAAGACGGAGCAGGACCAGCCTGACCTCGGCATCCAGAGCATCTGACCCATCTCACCGGGATACGCGCGGCATGAGAGGGCGTGCGTTTAGGACCTGGCTATACCTCCTCGACTATGGTCTCCCCGTCCTCGTCCTTGTCCCTGCCAAGCAGGTAGACCTTGGAGTTGTGCGCCTGCTTGAGGATCGGGTCGTGCGTTATTATGAACGTCTGGTCCACTATCCTCGGCAGCACCTCGTTGAACATCTTTATGAACCTGGAGAGCCCCTCCTGGTCGATGTTGTGCGT
This sequence comes from Microcaldota archaeon, assembly GCA_030043435.1. Taxonomy (GTDB): domain Archaea; phylum Micrarchaeota; class Micrarchaeia; order Micrarchaeales; family CABMGC01; genus JAKAVK01. Next base: position 998 of record JASHXR010000041.1, on the reverse strand, counting down.
AGGCTCGTCAAGTATGAGCCACCTCAGGTTTGGGGAGAGGGTGAGCGAGAACGCGATCCTCATCGCGAGGCACGCGATGCTGCGTTCTCCGCCTGACGCTATCGCCTCTACCCCTTGCCAGGCTCCGCTTCCAGGCAGGTTCGTCTTCACCATCAGCAGGTAGTCGTCGGCAGTGGCGTCCATCCTGATCGAGGAGTAGTCATTGTATGGATAGAGGTCAGGCCAGACGTCCTGCATTATCGCGTTTATCGAGTCGATCAGCCTGGCCCTCAGAGCTGCCTGCGTCTCCTGGAGCGAGAGCCTGAACCTGACGAGATTGTCTGCTACCTCCCTCTTCCTCTTCACGTCATCGTAGATAGCGTCTATCATCTTTATCTGCTCCTTCTTCTCGCCTATCTGCGCAGCCCTCTCGCGCAGGTATCCCGTGTTGGCGGCGAGGTCTGCCATGAGCTTCGCCTCGGCAGAGCTGATTGCGGTCACCTGAGCCTGCATCGCGTCGAGCCCCTTCTGGTCTGCGCCGATCCCCAGGCGCTCCGCCTCCTTCTTCCCTATCAATGACTGGAGCTGCACTATCTCCGCAGCATATCCCTCCCTCCTGCGCAGCATCTCGTCTGCCGAGGAGAGCCTGGCGAGCTCCTCGGCCATTTTTGCCAGATGTTCACGCATCGCGTCGCTTGCGGCCTTTGCCTTTGGCTCCTCGGCCTGGCGCGCGATGAGGGCCAGCCTTGCCTTCTCCATCCTTGCCTCAAGACCCTCATATGCCCTGACCTTCTCCTCTGTCACCGAGAGCCGCTTGGCCTCTGCTGACAAACGCTCCGCCTCCTTCGTGGTCGCGCGCATGAGCTCCTCTGCCTTGGACGCCTTTGACCTCGACTCAGAGACCTGCCTGTCCTTGCCTTCTATCAGTTTAGCCGTAGCCTCGCCAGTAAGCTCCCTCTCGCAGACAGGGCACCTCTGCGCGTGCTTCTTGAGCTCAGAGCTCCATTTTGTATTCTCCC
>JASHXR010000040.1 GCA_030043435.1 Microcaldota archaeon | reverse complement strand
GGCTGCACAGCGCCGATATACAAGAAGGACTCGCTCCACGCTGCGGTGGTGGAGCTGGTCGCCATGGAGGGCGCGCACATAAGATACGTGACCATCCAGAACTGGTCGAAGAACATCTACAACCTCGTCACCCAGCGCGCCCATGCGGCGAAGGACGCAAGGGTGGAGTGGATCGACGCGAACATAGGCAGCAAGGTGAACATGAAATATCCCTCGATATACCTGATGGGGGAGAGGGCGCGCGGCGAGGTCCTCTCCATCGCCATAGCGGGCGAGGGCCAGATCCAGGACTCGGGCGGCAAGATATACCACCTCGCCTCGAATACCACCTCGTCCATAGTCTCGAAGAGCATCTCGAAGGGGAGCGGGGTCACCACCTTCCGCGGGCTGATGCACGTCGCGAAGAACGCTGCCAACGTGAAGGCCCACGTCTCATGCGATGCGCTCCTGCTGGACGAGAAGGCGAAGACGAACACTTATCCGTACAACCAGATAAACAGGAGCGACGCGATGATAAGCCACGAGGCGAAGGTCGGGAAGATAAGCGACGACGACATCTTCTACCTGATGTCGAGGGGGATACCGGAGGACGACGCGATAGCGATGATCGTCCTGGGGTTCATAGACGACCTTACGAAGGTCCTCCCTCTCGAGTACTCGCTTGAGCTGAAGAGGCTCATCAAGCTCGATACGAGCAAAGGGATCGGCTGACCGACTGTGAGTCCTATGCGCTATCCAGAATTCGTAAAGGAAGCGGTGCAGTGCTACCAGTCCCTGCCTACTGAGACGAACGAGCTCTACAAGAAGTACAGCGTCAACATCGACCTGCCGGAGAGACTCGGCACTGGCTGCGCAGCTGGCGGGGCGGATCTCGAGAGGACGATACGCGAGATAGGCGAGAAGACGCGCATAAGGTTCGACGTCATAATAACAAGCTCGTTCGCAAGGAGCACCAGCAAGTCCGTCAGGATAGCCCCGGCGGAGGAGGCCGACCCTGCGCTCCTCGACGGGAAGCTCTTCAAGAGCGGGGAGGACAGGCTCGCCGCTTATATAAACGCCCATGCGAGGCACTTCGTCGTCATCGAAGCCTGGAAAAGGATGAAATCTGTAATCAACATCCTCTTCGTGAACGATGGCGACCTCTCTGTGCAGGTCTTCCTGAAGGCTGCAGAGGGCGCCGGGCTCGAGGTGTCGGAGGTCTACCTCTCCGGCACAGATAGGAAGGCGACAGTCTCGGTACTGCACGAGATCAGCGGAGGCAACAGCTCCTCGATAGAGCTCAACGCGCTGCACGACGAGGCTGCGGCGACCTCGGTGGTAAGCCTGTGCAAGGGCAGCGCCGGGGCAGGGGCGAGGCTGCACTTGAACATGGCATACTGCGGCGGAGGCGCGACAAAGGCCAGGTCCGTGCTCGATGCGCGCGGGGATGCGGGCAGGATAGGCGTGAGCGAGTTCGCGTATGGCATGGCCTCGCAGCAGTTCGACATCGACACCTCGATAATAAACTCCACCCCGTACAGCTCGGTCTCCCTCGACTCGGGAGTCATACTCGACGATGCCTCGAGGTGCATGCTGAAGGGCTTTGCGAAGGTAGCTGACAAGACGAAGGGGTCGGTGTCCACGATAGTGGAGAAGGGCATACTGCTCAGCAAGGACGCGCACATGGACGCGCTGCCTGACCTCTCCATAGACTACAGCAACGAGGTGAAGGCGTCGCACTCGGCGTCTACTGCTCCGATAGACCAGGATGCGCTCTTCTACCTGACCTCGCGCGGCATAGAGGAGGGGCAGGCGAGGAGGCTCTTCGTGGCAGCTTTTATATCAAGATACCTCTCGAAGATAGGCGCGCCTGCGGCGAGGGAGGTCGCGATGTCGGTCATGCTGGACAAGCTCGAGAAGAGGTCTTTCGGCGCGCTCTCAGAGGTAACGCCGAGGAACGTCTGGATGGTAAAGCCCGCAAGGTGAAAAATCATGTTGTTGGAGATAAAGGATTTACATGTCGAGGCAGAGGGCAAGGAGATAGTGAAGGGGGTGAGCCTCTCGGTCAAGGGAGGCGAGCAGCACGTGCTCATGGGGCCGAACGGCTCTGGGAAGACGACCCTGGCCAAGGCGATAATGGGCCACCCGCAGCTCAAGGTGACCGGCGGAGACATACGCGTCGATGGGGAGAGCATCTTGGGGCTGAGGCCCAACGAGCGCGCGAAGAAGGGCATCTTCCTGCAGTTCCAGAGCCCTACAGAGATAGAGGGGCTCGGCATGATGAACTTCCTCAATACGGCGAGGGGCTCACTCGGCTCCACGCAGTCGTTCAAGGACTTCCTGACCGAGGTCAAGGAGACCTCGTCCAAGCTCAAGATAAAGGAGGACATGATAGGCAGGTCGCTCAACTACGGCTTCTCGGGCGGGGAGAAGAAGAAGGCGGAGATACTCCAGATGGCAGTGCTCAGGCCGAGGTTCGCGATACTGGACGAACCGGACTCGGGGCTTGACGTCGATGCGGTGAGGGTGGTGGCGGAGGCGATAGCGGAGCTGCAGAAGAGGACCGGCAACGGGCTGCTCGTCATAACGCACTACAGCAGGATACTGAGCTACATGTCGCCGCAGTTCATACACGTGATGCGCGACGGCAGGATAGTCAAGGA
>JASHXR010000039.1 GCA_030043435.1 Microcaldota archaeon | reverse complement strand
CTTCTTGTGCACCTCTGCCATATCACTATATCTACCTTCGTCAAGATACTGCTTGCAATGCCTGTAGAGTTCGCCTACCTCCCAGTCAGTGCAGAGATTCTCGTGCTGGCATACCTCACCGTCCTGATCCTTGAACGTATAGCTATACTTGTATTCTGGTATGTCAAGCCTCATAGCTTTTTTGCCGTGTAGATCCCTCTGGCCCGACCTTTCGACAAGCTCCACGTAGTGTTTATTGTCTGTCGGAGCGAAGTCTATCAGCTCCCTGGGTCTTACCGCACCAAGAGAGGCAGCTCTTGGGCCCTTACCCTGCAATTCATCAAACGTGGTAATGCGTTCTTTAAGCAATGAGTCAATCTCACTGAACGGGGCCTCTTCAAGGGGCCTTATGGTATCTGGCCTTATCCTTTTGCTCTCAGGTCTGTAGTCGCCTGGGCCTGCAACCTCGTACTCTACCCAATACTTCTTCTTGAAGTTCTGGGCGCTTGTTCCCCAGAAAATCCTCCACGGTATAGGATAAATCCGCCTCCATTCTCCGGAATCTGTAATGCCTGCCACGCATACCAGGCTTTCGTACTTCTTGCTGATCTCAGGTACAGCCTTCGCCAGGACAAGCAGTCTCTCCTTCATAGATGGTTCACCTCCATTGAGGCTTTCTCGAGCTCCCGGCTCACCACTCCCCTATGGCAACGATCTTTGTCGTGCTCGAAGCAGAGCATTGCAATCCTCATCGTCCTCCCCATCCCTGCGAGAGCCCTTATCTGCTCCTCCTGCCCCGGAAGTATCTCCACTGAGTAAAAATCGAAGAGGCGTTGGTAATCCTCATCGTTGTTAAGGCCTTTCCTATATCTGCCATCTATTCCAAGCCCTGGCATGTGCCTGTAGTCAATGTCTGCCTGCCTTAGGTAACGCTCGAGCCGCGATTTTGTAAATGCAAGGTTCATGCTAAACGGATTGTGCCGCAGATCCGCTACCATCTCAATCCTGTTCTGTATCAGGACATCAAGAAACGAGTCGATATTATAGCCCTCATATCCTATCGAGAATATTCCTGGTTCCGTCCTGACCGTCACCTGTTTTTTTAGCCTGCTTCTGCTTGCATACTGCGGATAGGCATCGTAAACATACCTGATTATGTCAACCCCCCTCAGTCTCTCGGCAGCCGCGTTTACTACATCCGCTATCTTCCCGCTGACTGACGAAATTGCTCTTTCGCCCTGATGCGTTATCACCATGTCCTTATCTATGAACGCAAGGCTCTGGAGCTCTGCAAGATCCAGCGAGAACTGATTGGAATATGGGCCGTATAGGTGGGGATAAAAGCCGTAAAACCTCACGTGCCGCCCTATCTCTGACTCTTTACCAAGGACAAAGAGGAACTTGTCCAGGTATGTCTTCGAGAGATGACCGTTCTGCTCGCCAAGCCTCATAGCAGAATATAGTAAGACCTTTTGGCGGGCGTACATAACTATATTACCACATCAAAGGTTTATTAACTTTGTATCCTGCCCAGCTTTTCTCATTAATTAAATTCTGCCCATAAATTCGGCAGTGTGCTCATAACTTCAATTCCTACTAAAGAATACGACTATGTCTCTCAGGCTAATGAACTCCTGTGCAAGCTGATAGCTTACAATATCACAGTTCTGATAAGTGCGATGTATGAGTTAATGATAAAACCCGATTTAATAGGCAATTAATGCCATTGTCATAAGTATGCTAAGTATAGTTACCGCAGAGCCTAATAAGATGATTCTTTTATTCGTCCAGAAAAGCCTAGCATTTAGGGTCATATCTGGTTTCGCATTGTGTGGTTCAGAAGGGGCACGGCTATAACCGATTTGTATATCATGTAGTCCTCCATTGTGATTCACGCCCCCATTAGAACTGAAATGAACATTTATCGTTCCCTGAAACCTAGCTTTTCTTGCTCTTTCCTGTAACTCTTTTTGTATTAACTTTGTCCACCTCCCTTTCTCGTCTAAGGTACTACCGAAATAGCTTATTATGACTCCTAAGATTGCACTCAAAGCTGTAATTATGGGGAGATAATCAACCATAGATTCTGTATCGCTCATAAATTATTTAAGCTGCTCAGTAAATGGATTTATGAGCAGTGTTTATGAGCAAAGCCCGTGAGGTCCGGTAATCTGATGGAAAGCTCCTTTTATGCAGATAAGATATCCGCAGTATCGCTGCGGGCATGCTACATCCGGTCGAGCTTCCTTATCCTCCTTGCGTGCCTCTCCTCGCCTTTGAAGCTTGCGGAGAGCCACGCGTCGAGTATCGACATCGCCTTTGCTGTCGTGCAGAGCTCCCCTGCGAGGCAGAGCACGTTCGAGTCCTCCCTCTCCCTCGACCAGCGCGCCAGGTCCGCGTTCCAGCAGAGCGCAGCGCGTATCCCACGGGTGCGGTTCGCGGCCATGTCCATGCCCTGGCCCGAGCCGCAGATGAGCACTCCCAGCGCGCCGTTCCCGCGCTTCAGCACCGCCTTGCATACGCGCTGCGCATAGTCCACGTAATCGTCGCCGCTGTCGTATTCCGCAGCGCCCAGGTCGCGCACCGCGTACCCCCTCCCGGCCAATCTGCTCTTGAGCCTCTCCTTGAGGCTGAAGCCACGGTGGTCGCTGCCTATGTATATCAACTGCTCCCGCATCTCCATGCCCGTGCATTTGTATTGCACAACTAA
>JASHXR010000038.1 GCA_030043435.1 Microcaldota archaeon | reverse complement strand
CTTCGAGAAGGTCGTGAGGGAGATAGCCCCGCGCCTCAGCCATGACCAGCGCGTAATAGACATCACCTCTGTGAAGGAGGTTCCGGTGAGGATGATGCACAGGTACATAAGGAACGCGACCGTGCTGGGCACCCACCCGATGTTCGGCCCTACAGTCGAGGCGCGAGGCCAGAACTTCGTGCTAACACCTACGACCCGGCAGGAGCGCGCGTTCGCGGCCGAGTTCTCCCGCTTCCTCAGGAAGCGCGGCTTCAGGGTCTCCATCCTCACGCCGCGCGACCACGACGAGATGGTCAGCGTCATCAGCTCGCTCACGCACTTCGTCGGCCTTGTCACAGCAGATACGTGGAGGGAGCTCGGAGCCCAGCGCTACGCGAGGATGTCCAGCGCCTCGTTCAGGCTCCTCCACCAGTTCGCCAGGAGGGTCGCTGACCCGAGCCCCGAGCTCTACTCATACCTGCAGATGGAAGTGCCCAACTCTGTCGACGTGGAGCGTAAGTTCATGGCGACCGCGTCCCTCTGGGCGGGGATGGTCCGGAAGAGGAGGAGGGCTGCGTTCGAGAAGAGGATGGCAGCGCTCAGCCTATACCTGAAGGGGATGAAGGTCCAGTGAGCGCGCATGCCGCTCTGAGAAAAAACCCGCGCAGCATCCGCGCGCGCCGTGCTCCGAGGAAATGCAGGACCCAAAAAGAGCACCTTTAAATAATGGAGCGGCCCTCCTCCTTACTCAATTTCCCATCCCCGGTCACGAACGCTTTAAATATCTTACTTCCCACCTATATACCAGCAATTGTGCCTGTAGGCCTATTGCTGCACAACAGGTTGTGTCTTAGGCAACCTGCTGTCTTGGGGTGTCCATGATGCAGGAAACGGAGAAAAAGGCCGGGGTTGTTGAGGAGACAGAGACGAAGAGCCTGTTCGAGGAGAAGCTCGTGGAGCTCCCAAGGGAGACTCTCGCCTTCTTCGGAGGCGACGAGATACGCGCCAGGGTCTTCTACGAGAAGTACGCGCTGAAGGACGAGAAGGGCAGGATCGTGGAGAAGGTGCCCCAGGAGATGTGGGAGAGGGTGGCCCGCGAGATCGCGTCAGTGGAGCCCCAGGAGAAGAGGCAGGAGTGGCTGGCCAAGTTCAAGTGGCTCCTCGAGGACTTCAAGTTCCTTCCCGGCGGGAGGATCATGTTCGGCGCGGGGCAGCCGAGGAAGGCCACGCTCCTTAACTGCTACGTACTGCCCATCAAGGAAGACTCGATAGAGGCCATATTCGACTGGTGCAAAGAGGCCGCGAGGACGTACAGCTACGGCGGCGGCGTCGGGGTCGACATCTCTATCCTCAGGCCGAAGGGCTCGCCGGTGCACAACTCAGCTGTGCACTCGACCGGCTCCACCTCGTTCATGAACATCTTCAGCGAGACTACTCACACGATAGGCCAGTCAGGGAGGAGGGGCGCGCTCATGATAACCATAAGCGTCGACCATCCGGACATCATCAGCTTCATAAACATAAAGAAGGACCTGAGGTCCGTGAGGTACGCAAACATAAGCGTAAGAATAACCGACGAGTTCATGCGCGCCGTCGAGTCCGACAGCGACTTCACGCTCAGGTACAACAACAAGGTGATAGGCGAGTACGACAAGAAGGTCAAGGCCCGCGAGCTCTGGAGGGTTCTCGTCTCATCAGCGCGCGACTGGGCCGAGCCCGGCCTCATCTTCTGGGACCAGGTGAAGAGGTACTCGCCGAGCGAATACAACGGAATGGAGGTGACTACGACCAACCCGTGCTCCGAGCAGCCGCTCCAGCCTTACGGCGCATGCGACCTCGGCAACATAAACCTCGCTGCTTTCGTCACAGGCGCGTTCACGTCCACAGCTGCCCTCGACTGGACAGCGCTCGAGAAGACGGTGAGGTACTCGGTCAGGTTCCTCGACGACGTGCTCGACTACAACATGGACAAGCACCCATTGAAGGCGCAGACAGAGGCCGCGCGCTCGAGCAGGAGGATAGGCGTGGGGGTCACCGGGCTGGGCGACATGTTCATAAAGCTGAGGATAAAGTACGACAGCGACCAGGCGCTCGCGTTCACAGACGACCTCTTCAACAAGATTGAGCACATCGCGTACGACGAGAGCATAGAGATCGCGCGGGAGAAGGGCTCGTTCCCGCTCTTCGACAGGGAGAAGCACCTCTCCATGCCGTTCATCAAGACGCTCGCCCCTGAGGCGAGGCAGAAGATAGTGGCATACGGCCTGAGGAACGTCGCGGTGCTCACCGTACCCCCAGTCGGATCGGGCTCCGTCCTTGCAGGCACATCCAGCGGAATAGAGCCGGTCTTCGCCTTCTCCTACACGAGAAGGAGCGAGTCGCTGAGCCAGGAGTACTTCAAGGTCTACCATCCGCTCGTGCTCGAGTACATGAAGCTCGCCGACCTGAAGGACGACTCGCAGCTGCCCGACTTCTTCATACCCTCGCACAAGATACAGGCGGAGTTCAGGGTGAAGATGCAGGGGGTGATACAGCGCCACATAGACAGCGCCATCTCCTCTACCGTGAACCTGCCCAAGGAGACCACGGTGGAGCAGGTGGAGCAGATCTACATGCAGGCGTGGAAGGCCGGATGCAAGGGCATAACGGTATACAGGGAGGGGTCGAGGGAGGGCATCCTTATCACAGAC
>JASHXR010000037.1 GCA_030043435.1 Microcaldota archaeon | reverse complement strand
CTTGCGCCGAGGGCGCAGCCGGGCTCGTGCCAGGTCTTCAGGCCGAACGGAGCAGGCACCTCGTTCGACATCGGATTGGAAGGAACGTGCAACGACGAGCTTCCCGAGTATGTCGCGCAGTTAAATGGCCAGTCAAGCGTGATAAGCATAAACAACTTCGCCGCTCCGACAGGCTCATTCACCTATGTAATATGGGTCAAGTATGCAGGGTCTGGCACCGAATACCCTTTCCTTATGGGATTCGACAGCCATATTTACTCTTCCATAAGGGGAAACGATTACGGCGCATCACTATACGGTGAATTTGGAGAGTATCCCTCATGCAGCGGGTCCTCTTACGATGGGATGTCTGCTTTCACGATATCTAATGGCAACTGGTATCAGGTAGTCGACAGTTACAACGGATCCGCCTTTACGCAATATTTCAACGGCAAAGAGGATGGCACGCTGTCGCAGGTTGGTCAATGCACAGGCACCTCAACATTCTACCTTGGCGATCTGTTCGACGGATACATAGCAGATGCTCAATATTACAACACCTCACTCTCGCAGGCGGAGATAACGGCGCTCTACGACGAGGGAATCGGCGGCGCTCCAATCGACCCCAACCACATCGTAGGATGGTGGCCTCTTAACGGGAACGCTCAGGACTACTCAGGGAATAACAACAACGGAGTCCCTACCGAAGTCGTATATACGAGCTCGTGGACTGCAGGATACACTGCACCTTGACTCTTTACATTAGGAACTTGACATTTGAACTCGCTACACCTGCTTTTATCCCATATGAATGAACATTCTAGGAGGTTTTCGTCATCAAGATATTTTTATGGTTTCATTATTCGATTGGTCTATGTTCGCTTTGACTATTTGTCAAATTCCTAGATAGGCCAGCCAACGCCAATGCTTTTAAGCTTAATCTGCCTTATTATTGCAGAACCTTTTTACAGAGATAAACGCTAGCTGGGGTTCGAGAGGCGCCTTCATGGCAAATTCAACGTCTATAGAGCATGTCCAGGATGCGGAGTCCAAGGCCAGGGAGCTCGTCGCAGCTGCAGGTAGGGACAAGGAGGCGAGGCTCGCCAAGGCGCGGGAGAAGGCCGCCAGGCTCATCGGCGACGCTGAGGCGCGGGCCAAGGAGGAGAGGGCCGAGACCCTGAAGCGGGCAGGCGAGGAGATAGCGAGGTCGACCGAGGCAGGGCTTGCGCAGGCGCGGGAGCTGGCGAAGAGAATAGGCAAGACCAGGATAAGCAGGGCGAAGATAGCGAGGATAAGCTCCAGGGCCGCTAAGGAGATACTTGGTTGATTGGTTGTTCCGTACAGAGCCGATGGAGAAGATAAGGATAGTCGCCATGGACGATGACCGCGAGCGGGTCGTCGCCGCGCTCCACCAGCTGTCCGTAATAGACCTCAGGAAGTCCAGGCTCGAGATTCCCGACGACAGGCCTGCCGTATTCTCCACCGAGCTCTCCGACTCACTGATAAAGGTCAACGGCGCGCTCCAGATACTCCCGAAGGGCGAGGTAAGGCATGAAAGGCATCTCGGCGCCAAGAGGCTTGCCGGGGAGGCGAAGGGGATGCGCGCTCTCGACGCCATCTACGCCCTTGACGCGGAGAGGAAGTCGCTAGAGGAGGACATGGCTGCGCTTGCGAACGCAGAGCGCATAGCGCGCGCTTTCGAGGGCCTGCACGTCGACTTCTCCAGGACCAGGAGCGAGAGGGTGGCGTACAAGGCGTTCGAAGGGGACGGCAAGGCGCTCAGGGCGCTGAGGAAGGAGATAGGCAGGGACGAGGCTGGACTGGAGACGTACACCGGGAGGGCGGGCAAGGACTACCTGGTCTTCATCGCCTACGACAGGGAGAGGGACATCGAGACGCGCATCAAGGGAAGCGGCGTCACAGAATTGGACCTCGGCGCAAGATACATGGAGGGCGAGCCTAAGGAGATACTTAAGGCAGTAAACGAGAGGAGGAGGAAGGACGGCAAGAGGCTCGGCGAGATAGGGAAGGAGCTTGAGCGGATGGGCGCAAGGCACTACTCGCACCTCTCCAACATGAGCGAGATGCTCTCCATAGAGCTCGCGCGCGCCGACGTCAGCGCCATGTTCAAGAAGACGGACAGCGCCTTCGTCGCAGAGGGATGGATAGAGAGCAGGAGGTACGACGCGCTGGCCAGGAAGCTCGCGGAGACGACCAAGGGCAGGATGCATATGGAGAGGCTGGAGCACGACGAGCTCGCGCCTACGCACACCAACAGGCCGGGAATACTCAAGCCCTTCGAGTACCTGATGAACTTCTATTCCACGCAGAGGAGCGACGAGATAGACCCGACATGGGTCTTCGTGCTCTTCTTCCCCGTCTTCTACGGGCTCATGATCAGCGACGTCGGCTACGGCCTCGCCTCGCTCGCCTTCGCCACGCTGGTATCGAGGAAGGTGAGCAGGGAGGGCCTTGTCTACAACGCCTGCAAGATCTGGCAGCTGATGTCGATAGCAGCGATCTTCTTCGGAGTGCTCTCCAACCAGTACTTCGGCTTCCACCTCAACCAGTACCTGGTCCCTGGCCTGCCGACGTTCGACTGGCTCTCCGATGCGACCTCGATAATAGCGATAACTGTGCTCTTCGGTATAGTGCAGATAGTGATAGGCCTGCTCTTCGGCTTCATAAACAAGCTGCACCACAACGAGAAGAGGCTCGCGGTGTCCAAGCTCACCTCGATAGCGGTGATAGTGTTCGGCGCGATAGCCGTGAGCTCGCTCTTCGGCTTCACCAGCGGCGCGCTGCCGATAGCCTCTGCGGTCGTCGCCGTGGCTGCGCTCCTCGCCACTGCGGTGCTCAGCGGCCAGGAGGCTACCGAGATAACCAACCTTATAACCCATCCGTTGAGCTACGCAAGGATAATGGGCTTCGGCCTTGGCTCGGTCATCATCGCGCTCCTGATAGACACGTATTTCACGCCGCACCTGAGCGCAGGCATACTGGTATTTATCCTTTACCTTGCAATCTTCATACTGCTTCACTCTCTCAACATGCTCCTCGGCATCTTCGAGGGCATAGTGCAGGGCGTGAGGCTGAACTTCGTCGAGTTCTTCTCGAAGTTCTACATAGGCAATGGGATACGGTTCAGGCCCTTCAGCTACAGGAGGAATCATACTAGAGAGTAAAACGATTGGTGAGACGAATGGTAGTAGTCACTGGAGCAGAGTTTGCGGCGATAGGAGCTGGAATTGCGATAGCAGGAGGCGCGATAGGCACGGGAATGGCGCAATCAGGGATAGGGAGCGCGGGCCTCGGCCTGATAGCCGAGAAGCCGGACAGCATGGGGATAGTGCTCCTCTTCCTCGTGCTTCCCGAGACCCTGCTCATCTTCGGGTTCGTCGTGTCCATACTCATAATGCTGACCTTCGGCATAATATAAGCGGGTAGCTCCATGTCGCTCGACGCAATCAGGAAGAGCATACTAGGCGAGGCCGAGTCCAAGGTGAAGGAGGAGCAGGGCGAGGCCGATGCAGAGGCCGAGAGGATAGTCAAGGAGGCCCAGGCGCGCGCCAAGGAGATCCTCAAGCGAGGCGAGGACGCGGCGAGGCGCGAGGAGGAGAGGATGCGCCTCGAGGCGGCTGCAGGGCTTGAGACGGAGAGGAACACGCTTGTCATAGAGGCTAAGGGCAGGGTCGTGGAGCAGGCGCTCGCGCAGGTCCGCAGGGAGGTCGAGCGCAGGGTGAGGGCAGACGGGCTGGAGAGGATCCTGAAGAGCGGGGTAAAGCAGTTCGCCGAGGCCTCCGGAGGCGCTGAGTACGTCGTGAGGACGAGCAAGAGGAACGCCTCGCTCGTGAAAGGAAAGCAGAAGGTGGAATACGGCGATGTCGATGGCTTCATCCTCTCCACCCCAGACGGGAAGCTCTCTCTCAACGCCACAGTGGAGACGGTAGTGGAGTACGGCATAGACGGCATAAGGAGGATGGTGGCCGATGAGCTCTTCTCAGGCAGCGCGGAACGGAAGATAGAGAGGGCGGCAAGCGCGATTGGGAAGAGGGGCGATAAGGCGGGAAGCGGACGTAGGGGGCGCGGAGCCAAGCCTTCGAAGAAGGCGAGGAGTGCGCCGCGGCCCAGGCGCGGCAGGGGTGGATAGTTTGAGATCGGGCACCGATGCGGCGATGCATTACGGCTATTCCAGCGCCAGGGTAAAGGCGATGGAAGCGAAGCTGATAAGCAAGAGGACGATGCAGGACATAATGAACGCGAAGGACGCAAGCTCGATGATAGCCATACTGTTCCAGAGCGATTACAGGTCTGACCTGGAGAGCTTTGGGGGGCTTTCGATAAAGAGCGAGCTCGTAGACTTCGCGCTGAGCAACAACCTGGCGAAGAGCACGAGCAAGCTCGTCCAGATAACCCCGGCTACGGAAAGGGCGCTGATACGCGCGATAGTAGACAAATGGGGCCTTTACAACATAAAGATGGCCATCGAGGCCAAGGAGAGGAAAGCCGATTATGAGTCTATAGCGAGGTATATAATCGACTATGGCAGGTATAACGCGGCTGAGATAAAAGAGGCGATGAGGGAGGACTCGGTGGAGGGCATGCTGGGCAGGTTCATGATAAACACCAGGCATATGGCCGTCTTGAGACAGGCACTAGAGACATACAAGAAGACGAAGAGCGCGCTGGACGCGGCGGCGTCGATAGACAAGAGCTATTACAAGGGGCTGGGAAAGACCATCGTGGGGCTCAGGATAATACACAACGAGCCGGCGCAGATACTCAAGATGGACATAGACATGAGGAACCTGCTCATATTGATAAAGGCGAAGAGGGCCGGCCTGAAGTTCCCGGACATATCCGGGAGCGTCATAGAGCACGGAAGGATGGGCCCGTCAGAGCTCGAGCAGCTCTATAACGGCTCCAAGGACATAGAGTCGATGGTCTCGCAGGTCAAGGTCTACGACCTGAAGAACGCGCTTGACGTCTACAGGAACAGCAAGAGGAAGCAGCTGCTCCTCTTTGAGATAGGCATGAAGAACTCCATCTTCAACGAGAGCATGAGGCTGCTGAAGCACACCATACTCTCATTCGGGGCTATACTGGTATACCTGTACATGAAGGAGATAGAGGTCTTCACGCTGAGGATACTCATCCACGGGAGGCTCTACGGCCTCAGCAGGGAGGAGATGGAGAGGTTGATCGTATGGAGGAGCGAGTAGAAAGGCCGTATAGCATAGCCCTGGTTGGGAACCAGCAGCTCAGCTTGGGGTTCAAGCTTGCCGGGATCACCGAATCGTCGACCGTAGGGGATGCCGCTGAGGCCGAATCGAGGCTGAGGGGACTCCTTGCGCGGAATGACATCGGGATCATAATCGTAAGTTCGTCGGTAAAGAGGATGGTGAAGGACAGGAGGCTGAACGAGGCTATGGAGACCGGCATATTGCCGCTGGTAGTCGAGGTACCGGAACCCGGAGAGGACACTACTGAAGAGGACACTCTCAGGAGCCTCATAATGAGGGCGATAGGCATCGACATAACTAAGAGGTTTAACAAATAATTGGTGAGGCAATGGGCATCATAGAAAGGATATCTGGGCCGCTGGTAGTGGCCAATGGCATGCTTGGAACAAGGATGTATGACGTAGTAAGAGTCGGAAAGCTGGGGCTTATCGGCGAGATAATCCAGCTCAGGAAGGACAAGGCGATAATACAGGTATACGAGGACATGACCGGGGTGAGCCCTGGGGAGCCTGTCGAGTCTACCGAGGTCCCGCTGATGGTGGAGCTGGGCCCGGGGATACTCAACAACGTCTATGATGGGATACAGAGGCCCCTTGAGGTGATAAGGGCAAAGACAGGTACGTTCATAGGCAAGGGGGTGACTGCCGACGCGCTGGACCGCAAGAAGAGGTGGAGGTTCTTCATGGAGAAGAAGGTCAAGAACGGTTCAGCTGTAAGCCAGGGGGAGATAATAGGATATGTGCAGGAGACGGAGCAGTTGAAGCATTACATCATGATCCCTTATGGAGTGGAAGGGAAGATAACAGGGCTGAGGAACGGGAATTTCAGCGTCGACCAGAAGATCGCAAGGGTGACGAAAGCGGGCAAGTCTACCGACATAACGCTGATGCAGAGAAGGCCTGTCAGGAGGTCTTCTCCCTTCAAGAACAAGTTCAGGTCTGACGAGCCGCTGCTTACCGGGCAGAGGGTCTTCGATACCTTCTTCCCTGTCGCAAAGGGAGGGAGCGCTGCTGTGCCGGGGCCCTTCGGGTCTGGGAAGACCGTGGCCCAGCAGCAGATCGCGAAATTCGCGGACGCTGACATAGTAGTATATGTGGGTTGCGGGGAACGCGGAAACGAGATGACCGACGTGCTTGTGGAGTTCCCTGAGCTGGTGGACCCGAAGACGAAGAGGCCGCTCATGGAAAGGACGGTGCTGGTGGCGAACACGAGCAACATGCCCGTGGCTGCAAGGGAGGCAAGCATCTATACGGGAATAACGATAGCGGAATACTTCAGGGACATGGGATACAGCGTCGCGATAATGGCTGATTCGACCTCGAGATGGGCAGAGGCGATGCGTGAGATATCCGCACGGCTCGAGGAGATGCCTGGAGAGGAGGGCTATCCGGCATATCTGCCAAAGAGGCTCGCGGAATACTATGAGAGGAGCGGGAAGGTCGAGTCGCTGAACGGCGCGATCGGCTCGGTGACGATCATCGGAGCGGTATCGCCCGCAGGGGGCGACATCTCTGAACCGGTCTCGCAGGGCACGCTCAGGGTGGTGAAGACCTTCTGGGCGCTTGACGTCGCGCTCGCATCTGCAAGGCACTACCCGTCGGTAAACTGGCTTAACAGCTATTCGCTCTACCTAGACGCGCTAAAGGACTGGTATGTCAAGAATGCGGGAGAGGGCTTCGTCGACGACAGGGCCACGGCGATGCGGCTGCTCCAGAGGGAGGCCGAGCTGAAGGATATCGTCCAACTGGTCGGTGCCGATGCGCTGCCTGACAGTGAGAAGGTAGTCCTGGAGACAGGCAGGATGATCAGGGAGGACTTCCTGAGGCAGAACGCCTATGACGAGATAGACACCTACACGAGCCTCGCAAAGCAGAGGATGATGCTCTCGTCCATACTTTACTTCGGCGCAAAGGCCAACGACGCCGTGTCGCACAGGATAGAAGCCGACAAGATAACAAAGATGAAGGTCAGGGAGGAGATAGGCAGGCTCAAGAGCGTCAAGGAGGCAGATACGGAGAAGGAGGGCAAGCAGGTCAAGGAGCACATCGACTCGGAGTTCAAGGCCCTGCTCAAGGAGTACCAGGCGGATGTCGAGGAGGAGAAGGCGTGATGCAATGAGATTCGAGATAGAGTATAGCACTATAGAAAGCGTCGCCGGGCCGCTCGTTGTAGTGGGCAAGACGAGGAATGCCAAGTACAACGAGGTGGTCAGGATAAGGACAGCTGACGGGGAGACGAGACTGGGGCAGGTCCTTGAGACGAGCGACAAGTATGCCGTGGTGCAGGTCTTCGGGCCCACCAACGGGATCAATGTAGATAAGACCTCGGTGAGCTTCCTGGGGGAGACCTTCATGGTAGGGGTCGGGGAGGGCATGCTCGGGCGGGTGTTCGACGGGCAGGGAAGGCCAAGGGACACCTCCGCAGGAGTGGCTGCCGAGGAGAAGAGGGACATAAACGGGGCCCCGATAAACCCTACTGCAAGGGAGAAGCCTAGCGAGTTCATAGAGACTGGCGTCTCTGCTATAGACGGACTCGACACGCTGGTAAGAGGGCAGAAACTCCCGATCTTCTCCGCGTCTGGCCTCCCGCACAACCAGCTTGCCGCGCAGGTGACAAGGCAGGCGAACGTCAAGAACAGCAGCGAGGGCTTCGCGGTCGTCTTCGCAGGCATAGGGATAACCTATGACGATGCGACCTACTTCACCAACGAGTTCAGGAAGACCGGTGCGCTGAAGAGGACGGTCGCGTTCATCAACCTGGCAGACGACCCGAGCATAGAAAGGATCCTTACGCCGAGGCTTGCGCTCAGTACAGCAGAGTATCTCGCATACGACAGGGGGATGCACGTGCTTGTCATCTTAAACGACATGACAAACTACGCTGAAGCTCTAAGGGAGCTTTCGAGCGCAAGGGAGGAGGTGCCGGGAAGGAGGGGCTATCCGGGGTACATGTACACCGACCTCGCGTCCATATACGAGAGGGCGGGGATAGTCAAGGGCAAGAAGGGGAGCATAACCCAGCTCGACGTCCTTACGATGCCAAGCGACGACGTCACGCATCCCATACCTGACCTTACCGGGTACATCACTGAGGGACAGATAAACCTGAGCAGGGACCTGATGAACAAGGGCATCTATCCCTCGATACAGCCGCTGGGCTCGCTCTCAAGGCTTATGAACAACGGGATAGGCGCTGGGAAGACAAGGGAGGACCATAGCGGGATGGCGAACCAGCTCTACGCGATGTATGCAAAGGCGCAGGACGCAAAGAGCCTCAGCGCGATAGTAGGGGCCGAGGCGCTGAGCGACGATGACAAGAGGTACC
>JASHXR010000036.1 GCA_030043435.1 Microcaldota archaeon | reverse complement strand
GCGAGCGGCGCGGCCTGCTGAGGCTGCGTGAAGTTCACGTACTGGACGACGGAGCGCTGCGCGTAGAACAGGTCTGGCGTGCCGTCCAGGGGCACGGAGACGTTTATTGGTATCGCGTAGCCGTACGTGCCGTCTGTCGTGTTTATCCTCACCTTGTCGATGAACGAGACGCTGAGGCTGTAGGGGTTAGACTGCGTCACGTTAGGCGCGGTCTGGCTTATTGACACCACGCGGTAGGATGAGTTGATGGTGCCTAGCATAGCTGTGTCGTATGCGGCGAGGGTGAGGTTTGCCATGGCGTTCGAGAGGTAGGCTGCGCCTGCCGAGCCTGCGGCCACGCCAGGCAGCATGGCGTTGGAGATCATGTCGGCGAGCGAGGCGTTGAGGTTGGTTATGAAGTTGCCTGACCTGAGGCTGGGCTGCATCTCGTATTGCGCAATCACGGTAAGGGCGCGCCCTGCGCTGGCCCTGGCCAGTGCGGAGATAGAGGGCTGCAGCAGCAGCGCGTAATTGGTTGAGGTTGACGAGATCGCGTCGGACTGGGCCACGTTGTTGTAGTTTATCGTTATCTCGGCGAAGACGAGCAGTATAGAGAGCATGAGCACGAAGAGGATAAGCATCGTGAGGGTCATCAGCTGCGCGCGGGCCGCGCCTCCCATGATTGCTCCAGCGTACTGCGTCTTAGGCCGTGCGTACCTCATCAGCTTCCACCCCATGCTTCTACACCGATGTCGTAGAGCCCAGGCACGCCGGTGGTGTAGCTCTGCAGCGGCAGTACAGTCGAGGCCTTGCTGACCTCGTATGCGTTCAGGAGCCCGCTTGGCACGTAATTCGCGTTGACATATGCGACGTTGACCCCATAGGCTGCGTTAGACTGGCTGCCGTAGTCGTTAGCGTCGCCGTCGAGGGGGTACCAGGAGAGCAGGCCTGCATTGGCCAGCGGGCCGCCCTGCAGCCCCTCCGAGTAGAGGGCGCCGACCTGCTCGCCGTCAAGCGCAGAGCTGTATAGCTGCACGTCGGCGAGCATGCCGTTGTACGGATACGTGACGTTGGAGAACATCAGCCTCTTGATGTTGGCGATGGGCTGCGCCACACTGCCAGCAAGCACCTTGGAGCCGTCCAGATAAGCAGTATAGTAAGTCGACGAGCCGGAGACGTATGCGGTCATGGTTATGAAGCTCCACTTGTCAAGAGGTATGGTGTTAGAGGTAGTGGCGGTAGTGCCGCTGCCTGGGTCCATGATCAGGTAGTTCGACGGGTTGATGCCTATCATCCAGTCGTGCGACGGTATGCTGTCGAGCGCGTCCTCCTGGCTGCCTGTCCTCGCGGTAGGATAGACCCAGAGGCTTATGCTGAACGAGGTGAGGGTGGTGTAGTTGCCGCCGCTGATTATGTAGCTGCCCGCGCCTCCGAACGAGGCGAGCGAAAGTCCCGATATGGTGTTCGAGCCCTTGGCCAGCGTATAGTTGGAGATCGGCGCGGCGCTGTAGAGCAGCGAGTCTGCGCAGCTTCCTTCGCCGTTGAGGTAGAGCGAGGCCGCGGCCTGCAGGACGGGCGATGACGCGTCGTCGTAGTTGCACGAGCCGTATGCGAGGAGCGTGTTGCCTGCAGCGACGTAGAGCCTGCCATATGCTACAGTCATGTTAGGGTCTATCGGGGAGTACGGTATCTGGGTGAACCACTCGGTGGCGCCTGTGGAGAGGTTCTGCGCGACGAGGTAGCCTGAAGACCAGAGGGAGTAGACTGTGGACTGGGCTATGACCGGGGCGCTACCCGTCAGTGCTGTGCCGTATATAGAGGACGAGAAGGGAAGCGAGGACCATAGCTCCGCGCCGGTGAGCGATGAGAGTCCGGTAACTGCAGAGGCAGACTGGAAGGCGAGGATGTTCCCGCTTGCCGCGACACCGGCCATCTGATATGAAGTGGTGAGGAACCCCAGCCTCGTGGAGTTTATGTAGTATACGCTCGCGGTGTCCCCGTTCCCGAAGGCGATCACGTTGCCCGAGGCGGCTATGCCTGTCGTAGTGCCTATGAGCGCGTTGGACGCCCATAGCAGGCCCTGCTGGCTGTCGCCAGGGAGGTTGGTGAGCAGGTTCAGGTTGTTCTGCGTCATCACGGCTATGGAGCCGCCGGCGAGCGCCACAGAGTGCGCAGTCTCGGAGCCGGGAAGCGCGTTGGACGAGGCCACAGTGCCGTTGTTCGCATAGAGTATGTAGACGTCTCCGTTAGTCCCTGCCAGGATGAGCTCCCCTGAGGCGACGATCGGCGCTGTGGACGGCAGGCCCAGCGAGAGCGCCGTCTTCCACTCCAGGGTCCCGTTGTTGGCCGAGAGGGCTACGACGTTGCCAGACGATGACGACCCGGCCCAGTAGAAGACGGTGCCAGAGTAGAGCGCTGGAGTGGTCCTTATCACCGCTGACGAGGAGGAGTTGGTCCAGGAGACCCTGCCGCTCGCGTTCACAGCGTAGAGGACGTTGGATGCGCCGAAGTAGATGTCGCCATAGTCTGCTACCATGCCTGTCGTTATCGCGCTGTTGGCTACGAAGATGTTGGACACGAATGGGCTGAGGGGGCCGTACGGACTGGAGGCCTGACCCTGCGCCTGCGACCTCAGGTCGTCCCATCCCTCCAGCGAACCGCTCTGCTGGTTCGCCATCGCAGCAGCCACAGTTGACGAAGGCGAGAGCGCGGAGACGTTAGTGGTCAGCAGCAGCGAGAGCAGGCCTTCCGCGTCCCCTGAGCCGATCACGTACGAGCCCTGCGGCATGTACTGGAAGTAGAGGAGGATGGAGATCGCTGCCGAGGCTATCACCAGGGCGAAGATCGCGTCAAGAGTAAATGCTATGGCCTTCATGTCACGCCACCCCGAACGTCGTGTTTGTCCAGACTATTATCTGCATCTGCGCGCTGCGCCCTGATATCGTCACAGGGAGCGTCGCCACCTGCTCGGTGGTCGCGTTCTGGGAGGCAGGATTGGAGCCTATGCCCAGGTCGAAGTCGCTTCCCGTTATCGTTATGTAGTAGTCGTACCCGACCCCGAGCTCCTGCTTCGAGGCCTGGTAGTTGGACTTTGACATCGCCATCAGGGTGAAGATCTTCTGGCTCGAGAGGTTGGCCGTGCCTGGCCCTGCGAGGCCTATCGAGACATTGGACCACGAGAGCGTGTTCGATACCTCGACGGTAGAGTACCAGTCCGAGGGAGTGCCTGTTCCGAGAAGCCTTGTCTGGAGGGCCTGGAGCTGGTTCTGCGCGGAGCTGACGCCGTAGCCCGAGGCCAGGGCGAACTGGTTCGTGATGTCGTACCAGACGTAGGTCATCAGCACTATCGCCAGGCTGAAGATGACTATGGCGAAGATAGCGTCCATCGACCAGAACTGCGCCCTCATGTAGACCAACTCACCGGTACCTCTGATTCCGCGTACGCAGGCGGGCCGCCTTTATAGAGCTGGAACGCCTGCGACGCGTTGAGCGCGGCATCGTAGAGCTCAAGGTCGGCGAGCTCGCCGTTGAACGACGGAGTAGTCCCACCGACGTAGAGGCTGTTCCACGAGCTCCCGCTCACCCACGCTGCCGAGGCGCTCTGCGAGACCTGGGCCCCGTTCACGTAATAGGTCTCCTCAGCGCCTTGCGCGCTGCTTGTAATGGTCACCACCAGGTCGTACCACTTCTTGGCGCCGAATGAGTATTGCGCGGCTGCGCCGTCGCCGCATCCATCGGAGAGCTCCACGGCGGTAGACGAGGTGAAGTACAGGGAGTAGCCTGCGACTGCAGGGCATGAGCCGCTGCCCCCGGTCTGGAGGATGTACTCGTTTGCGGACTGCAGGCTGTAGAGGTAGAACCAGGCGCTCACGGTCATGCCCGTGTTCTGCGGCTTCACGTAGAGCGCAGGCGAGGCGCTGACCGTTATATGGCTCACCGGAGTGTAGAAGGAGGAGCCGTAGCCCAAGAGAGAGTCGGTGAGACCCTGCACTACCGCATTCTGCGCAGCGTACGTGACGCCTGTCGCGTTCCCATTATCACCGTTCAGGCTGGAGTCGACTGCGCTGCCGTCTAGCGGGTACCAACCTGCGAGCGCGGTGAGACCAACGGGGAAGGCGTCCTCTCCCTGGAGGTAGAGGCCGGTCATGTTCTGCTGCGTCAGCGCGGACGAATATATCTGCACATTGGAGATGAGG
>JASHXR010000035.1 GCA_030043435.1 Microcaldota archaeon | reverse complement strand
CGACCTCCACGTCGGTAGTAAGCGGTATTATCCTCTCGACGTAGAACCTGCCGATGAATTCTGGATTGAGCCCGTACCTCAGGCCCTTCTCCTTCACCCTCTCGTATATCTGGAGTTCGACGCCCCTGTCTCTCAGGTCCTCCCTCACTGCGTCCCAGTCCCCACTTGCGATGTGCTTGGAAAGCGCTGGGTTCGATGCCCTGATCTTGCTCTCCGCCACGTACTCGCCCAGGTGGACCCTGGCCGAGATCTCCTGCAGGCACGCTATGTCTATCACAGCGCAATTGCCATATTCGTTGTCGTCTCCTGGCCTGCAGATGCCATTGAGGGATTCTATGTACATGCGCTTTATCTCCTCGTTCCTGTTCAGGCGCACGTCAGCTATGCCCGTCTCCTCTGCCACCCTCTCGACCCTGAGGCGCTTGCTGACCTTGAAGAAGGGATGCTCCCTCGGGTCCAGGTACCTCCCGGCAGTGGCGTCGAGACGCTCCCTGCCCTTGAGCAGGTAGTCGAGGAAGCTGCCGTCGAATCCGTGCACACGCAGCATCGACGGGTCGTAGATCCTCTCGTTGCGCAGGTATTGCGACCTCCTGAAGAGGTTGAAGATTATGCCGTCTTCCATCTGGCTCAGCGTCTGCCTTATCGCCTTGAGCTCCAGTGACTGTATCATTGTCAATGCACCCCTGGATCGGCAGCCTGGCCTGGACCTGCGGAGCCGTCAGGCTCTCCGGGACTGTCGCACCAGCACCTGACCCACTCGCCCGTCTCGACATCGAACCTCCTGTGCACAGGCTCCTTCTCTCCGCGGTAGAGCTGCCACGCGGTTGATATAGCCGTCTGCATATTGGCCGTGCATGCGTCGAGGCGCGCGGAGTCCATCTCGTATCGCTTTAGTATCCTGTCGGTGCCAGTCTCCCTGTATATCAGCTGCGCACCGATGATCCTGCATATCGGCCCATACTCGGAGCCCGAGATTGCGACGGCGTAGCCGGAGAGCTGGAGCTTGTAGGGCAGCGTTATCCCGTATATCCTGTCAGGCCTGTACGGATACTTGTCGTCTATGACGAGGCTTGCGTTCCTGCCCTGCTCCATGCGGCCCGTAGCCTGCAGGTGGTCTATCCTGCCGCAGATCATGCTCTTGGAATCGTATAGCATGACCTCCCTTGCGTCGAGCTGGAGCCCGGTTCTGAGCCCGTCCATTAGCTGCGCCTTGGTCATGGGCGCGGCCTTGGCCTCGGCTGCCTTGTGCGCGGCTGTGCCGGCGGCCTGGGCAGGGGTCTGGGGTTTCGGCTTGAAGAGGTACTCGATGACCTTGGTCTCGCACCTGCCCAAGGCGCTGACCGCGCTTACTGCAAGGTATTTCCTCTTCCTCTCCTCGGCCACTCAGACACCCCATTCCAGCATCGTTACGCATCGGCAGTGTAGGAGAGATGCGCAGCACGCATTTATAATCTTCTGGTCACACGACAAGGACATCATAGGCGCCTCCGGTCTCGGCCATGATCGCTGCCCTGAGCCCGTCGCTCGGGACCACGAAGACCAGTGAGGTATTGGGCCTCGACGCCTTCGCTATCGCCTTCTCCAGAGCAGCCCTTGATGCAGTAGTCTGGCATTCGTATATCACGAGCCTGGAGAAGTCCCAGACAGACTTCCTCTTCGCGCCAAGCTCGCCTATGTCGAAGCTCTCCCTCGCCCCCATGGTGAAGGCGAAGTTGCCCCTCTCCTGTATCATGCGTATCGTCTTCCTCATCAGCGTCTTGTGCTCCTCGCTGCCGGAGTACATCCCCTGCTTTATGACGATCCTCTCGGCGTCTACGGCGTCGAGGCCCCTGCTTGTCAGGGCGCCGTCCCGGTTCACGTATCCGGAGCTGACGGCCCTCGCGAGGATAGAGGGCTTTGTGGCGGAGCCGTAGAGGACGACGGGGCTTGTGAGCCAGCCGCGCTTCGAGAGCATGCCGTATGCCCCCGGCATGCTCTTCGCGTCGCGAAGGCAGAGCATGAACCTGTAGACAGCTACAGAGGGCAGGTCGAGGGACTCGAAGACGCCGGTCTTGCCGAGCCTCTGCGCCTGCGCGTCCATGTTGGCGTCTTGCTGCTCTATAGGCATCTCTGGCTCGAGTATCGGCTCAGGCGCGCGCAGCGCAGACCTGGATGCAAGAGACGATGCCTCTGCGCCTGTCAGCGGAGCTACCTTGACATAGTCGTTCCACCACTGCCCCTCCTGCGCCCTTCCCCTGTCGAAGAGGAGCATCTCGCCCTGGGCCGCAGCACCAAGGTATGCGGAGCCATAGGAGCCTAGGGAGAGGATGTCCTGGCCGTGATAGCTGCACTCGCGCTGCTGGTGCAGCATCAGGAGCGAGCACGAGTTTATGAAGACCCTGGGCACGTCGTCGAGCTGCTGCGTGGAGACGACAAGGCCGAAGCCGTACTTCCTGCCGAGCCTGACGACCTTCTCGAGCGAAGACTCCCTGTGCGCGTCGAGGTCCCGCTCCCTCCTGAAGAACTGCCAGGCCTCGTCGAGGATGACCATGAGCCTGAGCCTGTTGTTCAGCTCAGGCCTTTTGTCGAAGAGCTCGGCCATCCTCTGCATCAGGGCGTAGACCACGAGCGACTTCTCTGACTCGTTCAGTCCTGCAAGGCTTATCAGGTTGTTCCCGGCGAAGAGTCCTGACCAGAACTCCTCTGGCTCGTAGCCTATGACCCGCTGTATGGCCCGGAGCCTCTGGTCCAGCACATTGGCCTTGGATGCGTACCTGGAGCAGAGCGCGCTCCAGAGGTCGAAGAGGGAGGGCTCCCTGCCCTCCGCATAGAAGCGGAGTATCGTGCTCTTGACCTTTGTAGCCTGGAGCTGCGTGAGCCGCGCCGAGACGGTGAGGCTCTCCACAGCCAGGCTGGCGCGCGACTCCTTGGAGAGGCCGTTCAGCGCGAAGAGGTTGACCTTGAAGTTCCTTGGCACGTTCCAGACTGTCGTGCCGACGCTCCTCGCCCACTCCTCGTTCTCGCCGTTCCAGTCGATTATCAGGAAGCTGAGCCCGTTCACAAGCGAGGCGCGTCCGGCCAGCGCAAGCATCGTCATGGTCTTCCCCGAGCTCGTGCTGCCGTTTATCAGCACGTGGTGGTTTGGCTGGTGTATGTAGTCCAAGTAACGG
>JASHXR010000034.1 GCA_030043435.1 Microcaldota archaeon | reverse complement strand
TGGCCTATGCCACGATAGAGAAGGGCGAGGTCATAGAGCGCAGGGCCGAGATACTGAAGAAGAGGAGGAACGACGACATAGGCGCGTACACGTACGACGAGCTCAGGCACATGCTCGGAAGCGACAGCCTCGATATCACGATAACCAGGAGCCCCGACGACGGGGTCAGGCTCTCCGTAGGCAAGGGCGGCGAGGACGGAAAGAAGGAGCGCTGAGGCCAGGCGCGCCTCTGGCGCGTATGCTCATGGTATCATAATTGGGAGTAGCCTTTGACAGGGCAAACCCAGGGTCGCTCCTGAAGGATAAGCAGAGATGCAGAGTAGCGCGGCTATCTCTTCCCCGCCTTCCCGCGCCTCTGCGCCTTGCCCGCCTTGCGCCTGGCTGCGGCCTTTCGCCTGCGGTCTCCGGCCTCGGCCTCCTTGATGAACCTCTGGTCGAGCAGGTCAAGCACATGGGACTCGAGCGTGGGCCGCGACTCGCCCGCGCTGCTGAGGAGCGCCTCGCTCTCTATAGTGCTCGACTTCAGCGCCTGGTCTATCTGCTGCGCGCGCTCAAGCGCCTCGAGCCTCTTTGACGCGCTTCCCTTCTTCGCCATCCTTATCACGTCAGGATAGATGGGAGGCGAACCCTCTTAAGCCTTCCGCATCAGTGCGGCCGTAGATGCACTGGGTCCCAGAGTGCAGCGACGTCACAGTCCCCTCGCGTGACACGGCAGGGCTATCGTGACAACACAGGACAGCACCATCGGCATCAGGTTTTAATACCAGTTCGTGCCAATCAATACCGCTAGTTTTCGTTTGCATGCGATGTGATGATGTGATACGATACTTAGAGAAGCCCTTCACAGCCGAGGAGAGCCTCGACTGCCTCAACCTCTTCCTCAGGAAGTGGTTCGAGAAGAGGTACAAGGCCCCCACCCCGCCGCAGCTGTACTCGTTCAAGCTGATAACGGAGGGGAAGAACGTGCTGATAACCGCGCCGACAGGGAGCGGGAAGACCTTCTCTGCCTTCATGTCGATACTGAGCGACCTTATGAACCTCTCGCTGGCGAACAGGCTGGAGGACAAGGTCTACTGCATCTACGTATCGCCGCTCCGCGCGCTCAACAACGACATCTACAGGAACCTCAACGTTCCGCTCGACCAGCTCTTCTCGGACATAACGATACAGATAAAGAGGATAACAGTGGGGATAAGGACCGGGGACACCACGCAGGCTGAGAGGCAGAGGATGCTGAAGCATCCGCCGCACATACTTGTGACCACACCGGAGAGCCTCGCTATACTCCTCAACTCGGAGAGGTTCGCCGAGCACCTCAAGGGCGTTAAGTACGTGGTCATCGACGAGCTCCACGAGCTCGCCAACAACAAGCGCGGCGTGCACCTCTCCCTCTCCATAGAGCGGCTCGCTGGGCTGATAGGCCACGACTTCGTCAGGGTGGGGATGGGCGCCACCCTCTCCCCGCTCGACGAGGCCGCAAGGTACCTCGTAGGCTACGAGGGCGAGAACGAGCGCGACTGCGTCATCGTCGACGCGACGTGGGAGAAGAGGCTCGACTTCACAGCGCTCTCGCCCGTAAGGGACATAGTCAACTCCAGCGAGAAGGCCATAGACGACTCTATATACTCCATCATCGACGCGATAGTCAAGAAGAACCGGACCACCCTCGTCTTCACGAACACGAGGAGCGGCACGGAGCGCGTCGTCTACAACCTGATAAAGCGGTTCAAGTACGGCGAGGAGAGCATCGCCGCGCACCACGGCTCCCTCTCCAGGGAGGCCAGGCTCGGCGTCGAGGACCTGCTCAAGAAGGGCAAGCTCAAGGTAGCTGTCTCCTCGACCAGCCTCGAGCTGGGCATCGACATAGGCACGATAGACAACGTGGTGCAGATAGGCTCGCCCAAGAGCGTGGCGCGCGCGGTGCAGAGGATAGGCAGGAGCGGCCACAGCTTCAACGACGTGGCAAGAGGCGAGGTCATCGTCACGAGCAGGGACGACCTTGTCGAGTGCTCCGTCATGCTCGACGCGGCTAAGCGCCGCCACCTCGACACCTTCACCACCCCGAAGAACGCGCTCGACGTCCTGGCGCAGCACATAGTCGGCATGTCGCAGAACGGGAAGTGGACGCTCGACAAGGCATACGCACTGGTGCGCAACTCTTATGCGTACCATACGCTCCCGAGGAAGGACTTCCTCTCGCTGATAGAGTACCTCTCCGGCGCATACGTCGGCCTAGAGTCGAGGAGGGTCTACGCCAAGATAAGGTACGACGAGAAGGAGCAGGCGTTCAGCCGCCGCGGGAAGCTGACCAAGCTGATCTACTTCATGAACATAGGCACCATACCTGACGAGGTCGCCATAGACGTCGTCACCCCCGACAACAAGTGGCAGGGGTCCATACAGGAGGAGTTCCTCTCCAGGCTCAAGCCAGGCGACGTCTTCGTGCTAGGCGGCAAGCCATACAGGTTCGACTCGTCGCGCCTGATGAAGGCGTTCGTCACCCCTGCGCCGGGCCAGGTGCCCACCATACCGCCCTGGTACTCGGAGCAGCTCCCGCTCACGTACGAGCTCGCGCTCGAGATAGGCAGGTTCAGGGAGCGCATGGCCGCTGCCATCGGCACACCGGCCAAGAAGTCCAGGAACGGCATAGCCGCGCTCCGCAGGAGCGGGCTGAAGCCGAACGCAGAGGCCAGGAAGCTCCTCGACGCGATGCCCATAGACGAGAACGCGAAGGTCGCGATCTTCAACTACTTCACAGAGCAGCTCCTCTATGCAGGATGCGTGCCCAACGACAGGCTCATGCTTATCGAGAGGACGATAGACAAGGAGGGGGAGAGGAATCTTCTAATCTTCCACAGCCTCTACGGACGCAGAGTCAACGACGCGCTCTCGAGGCTCTTCGCCATCAGGCTCTCCGAGCTCCTCAACGCCGACGTGGCCGTCAACATAACGGACAACGGTTTCGTGCTCATCACAGAGCTCCAGGCAAGGCCCGGCGCGAAGGCCATCTCAGCGCTTGTCGATGGGGTGGGGAAGGGAGAGATGCGCCGCATCCTCACGCGGGACATCAGGAAGACGGAGATGATGAGGAGGAGGTTCAGGTACAACGCCGCTAGGAGCTTCATGATCCTCAGGAACTACATGGGCAGGAAGATAAGCGTGAGGAAGCAGCAGGTGAACTCCCAGCTGGTGCTCAAGGCCGCGGAGGAGATAAACCCAGACTTCCCTATCATAAAGGAGACGTACAGGGAGATACTCGACGACGTCATGGACATGCCGCGCGCCGAGCGCGTGGCCATGGCGCTGGCCAGCGGGGAGATAGCCCACAAGGTCATCGAGACCAGCGTGCCGTCGCCGTTCTCCCACCTCCTGATAACCTTCGGCGAGTCCGACGTGATAATGATGAAGGACAGGAGGAGGCACATCCGCGAGCTGCAGAGGCAGGTGCTCGCGAAGCTCGGGGGCCGTGCGAGATGAGGATCGGCAGGGACGTAGAGATACTAGACGGGCTTCCTGTGCTCTACATAAAGTCGCTCTCCGCGATAGTCTGCACCGACCTCCACCTGGGCTACGAGGGCGTCGCAGCAGGCCGCGGCGCGTTCCTCCCGAAGGCGAACCTGAGGAAGGCCAAGGAGACGGTGGCCAAGGCTGTCGGCATGAGGCACCCGGACCGCATAATAGTCGACGGCGACATCAAGAACGAGTTCTCGCAGGTGCATGCCGAGGAGTTCAACGAGACGAGGGAGTTCGTCACCTTCCTTAGATCCGAGCTGAAGCTTGGGTCAATAACCCTGATAAAGGGCAACCACGACAACTTCATAGACAGGCTCAGGGTCCCGTTCGGCATCGAGCTGCACGCGCAGGAGGCGCTGCTCAACGGCTACCTCTTCTTCCACGGCGAGGCCCTTCCGTCGTCAAGCGAGGCGCGCATGCTCATAATGGGCCATGTCCATCCCTCTATCGCGCTCTACGGCAGGCTGGGGACGCGGGAGAAGCTCAGGTGCTTCCTGCGCGGGAGGATGCATGATGGCAGGGAGATACTCGTACTGCCTGCGATGAACTACTTCGCCGAGGGCTTCAGCGTTAACATGGAGAGGGACATAGGCAGGCTCGCGCCCGTCTTCAGGGAGATGCTCGACATCGACAGCATGGAGGCGCTCTGCATCGGCGAGGGGGAGACGCTGTCCTTCGGGACCGTGGGGCAGCTGCGCGGGCTCGAGCTGTAGCTCCGCATCCGAAGCGAGGCCCTGGCGCATTCATCATCCGCGTCTTTTATATGCGCCTCAGCGTCGCAGTCGGAACCCTTTTATATCTGTTGTTATACATGTTATACATTATCTAGGTGGTCAGAGTGGAGAGGAAGGATTTCATGCTGGTCGTCAGGAAAGCGGACCCTGTAGTGTATAGGGAATTCAAGAAGAAAGCCGTGGAAAGGAACCTCAGCGTCGGAAGGGCCCTTGTCAAGGCAATGCAGCTCTGGATAGAGGAGGAAGGCGGTGAAAAGAAGCCTGACCCTAGAAACTTCATGAAGGTTGTGGGAATGATCAAGACAGAGAGGCCTGTCAAATGGAGTACAGAGGTCGACGAGACCCTTTACGGGTGGAAGAAATGATCCTCTTGGACACAGGATTCATTGTGGCACTCGAACTTGAGACAGATGAGAACCACCAGAAGGCCCTGGAAATCTATAATGGCATAATCAACAAAGAATACGGAGAAGCGTATGTATCCGATTATATCTTCAGCGAAGCGGTGACCCTGACCCTCTCAAGAACAAATGACCTGCGTGTCGCAGTAAAGCTCGGTTCTGCCATCAAAAACTCCTATAACGTGCTGAGCGTCGACAGTAATATCGTGGAGAAGGCCTGGGACACATTCAAGGAGCAGAAGGGACCTGTATTCAGCTTTACGGACTGCTCAAGCATAGTGCTGATGCATGAGCTGGGAATAAAACAGATAGCCACTTTCGACCGAGGCTTCAGATACATGCCCGGAATAAGCGTGGTCTAAGCGCCGCTGACTTCACTCATGACCTACCCTGACGGTAGGGAGAAAATAACGGAGAAGTAGAGTTTGATGGGACTAGGATTTAGTTGCGGTGCGCTAACAGGCAGTCTAAGCTCACCTGTAACGGATTATGTTAATGCCCAGTCCATTGAAGTGCCCATCCGGCCCTGCTACTAGATGCGCCTTCTGTTCGAACGCGCTTGCAGCTATAAGCGCATCGGCCAGCGGAATTGAGCGCAACTTGTATCTCCCTGCCCTGAGCGCAATGGCTTCGTCAATGCCTACAAGCCGGAGTTTTGAGCCCCTTACGGTGTCAATTACCTCATTTGCCCCCTCTTCGCCCTCTTTTGCATATTTGGAGTACAGTTCAGTCAATGTCACCGAGCTTATATATCCCTCGGCCGCGCCGAGGTCCACTTCATGAAGTAGGAACTTGACCTTGCCTGCCCCTTTTTCGTCGTTGAACAAGGCTATTAGGGGTTCCGTATCGAATAGATACCTCATTCTTTCACCTATTTGCTTTCAAGTTTAATGTCCTCCTCCCTCATCTTCCTTATATCCGCGGTGGTGACACCCTTGAACCTGCCCCTTAACTCTGACAGCATTACCACGGGCTTTATCACTATATCGCCTTTCCGTTCCATTATCCTCAGGTATGTCCTGGGTCCTATATTGAGCTGCCGCCTTATCCTATACGGTATGACGATCTGGCCTTTTGAAGAGACTTGGATAGTCTTAACTTCCCTCATTTGTATCACTTTTATATTAAGTAAGAACATATATAAATATCTTACTATCTCTCCATTTTGTCCATGGTGTCCCCTTGTCTTCCAATCAATAGGAAAGAAACGGAGAAGTCGAGCTTGATGGGATTAGGATTTAGTTGCGGTGCGCTCACAGGTCGCCGAAGCTCCCTGTCTGCACGCCCGCCCTATCAAAGCCGTGTACTACGGCCACCCTAAATGTCTCGTTTCGGATGTTGCTTCGTCCTTAGATGCTTTCAGGTCTTATCAACTTAGCGCGTGGCTACCCGGCAGTGCCTTGCGACAACCGGTCAACTAGCGGCGCCGAACTTCCGTTCCTCTCGTATTAAGAAGTTCTTATCCTCTGACATTGACACTTCCAGTAGTTGCTACCGTACTGTCTCGCGACGTACTGAACTCAGCTCATGTATCTCTTTAATGGACGAGCAGTCCAACCATTGGCGGGTCCTGCCCCGCCAGGATGAGATAAGCCCATATCGGTGTATCAAACGGCTGGGTCGATGTGAACTCTCACCAGCCACGAACCGGTTACCTCTAGAGTAACTTGTTTGACAGCATGGGGCCTCATCAAAAAGGCCTCCATCGTTCGTTAAGCCCCTGTTTCCAGTCTGCATTCCACGCTTTTCGGAATACAGTCAGCCCCGCATTTGCCTTTATGCTTAACAGAGGGTTTCCAACCCTCCTAAGCGGAGCATTGGTCACTTTCGTTTCCTTATCGAAAGCAACCGCCCAGTCCAACTATCCATCTGCTGGTGTTCCCTTGCGGGTTAGTCGCGTAATAGGCGCAGAGTGGTGTTACAGGATCGCTCCGCCCCGGCCGGAACCGGGGCCTCGACGCTCCCACTTACGCTTTGCAGCACCCATCACACAACAGCAACAGACTATAGTCAAGTTTCATAGAGACTTCGCTACCCACTGGAAGAACGTGGCATGTACACCACGTAGTGATTTCACCGGGTCCAAAATTGGGACAGTGGGGGAGTCGTTACGCCATTCATGCAAGTCGCCTATTAAGCGACGAGGTATTACGCTACCTAAAGAGAGTCAGAGTTACTCCCGCTCTTTGCTAGTGCTTAGTTCCTTTGGAACGGAGTTTCGCTTACTAGCGGTGAGCAGGCGTCACCCACTGTACTAGGCCTTACGGCTTCGCGGTGAGTTGTGTTTTTGATAAACAGTCGCTCCCCCCTTGTTAATGATATCTGCATTTACCAAACGCAGACATGGCTTCTACATAAGATTCGCCACTATTTTGCCGATTTCCCTAACCTTGGTTCTCCCGGCACGCCTTGGCCTTTTCAGCCAGCAGCACCTGTACTGGTTCTAGGTACGGACTAGCGCGATCGCTGCGGACTTCCTTTTCACTGGCTCAGGAATTCGGCCATTGTCAGATCATTGAGCTGCTTCTCCTCATAATGAGACTCTGCAGCCACTTGCTCCTGCTTACAGGCCTATCCCCAAACGTCAGAAATCCGCCTTGTGTTGCCACGTCTACGCGCTAGGTGCATGAATATTAAC
>JASHXR010000033.1 GCA_030043435.1 Microcaldota archaeon | reverse complement strand
GCCCGCGTTCATCGCGTTTATCCTGAAATAGGCGTTGAGCGGCATAGGCACCTTGACGCCCTTCGGGATGTATATGAACGAGCCCCCGCTCCAGGTCGCCGTGTTGAGCGCAGCGAACTTGTTGTCCGTAGGCGGTATGATGGTACCCCAGTACTTCTTGAAGAGCTCCGGATACTTCTTGATCGCGGTGTCTGTGTCTGTGAAGATTATCCCCAGCCGGTCGAGCTCCTCGTTTATGTGCGAGTACACGACTCCGCTGTCGAACTGAGCCTCTGCGCCTGCGAAGAACTTCCTCTCGGCCTCTGGCACGCCGAGCTTGTCGAAGGTGTCCTTGATCTCCTTCGGCACGTCCTCCCACTTGTTCGACTCCTTCATCTTAGGCATAAGGTAGTAGTAGTACTCGTTGAAGTCTATCGCGTCAAGGTCCGCGCCCCACTTCGGCATAGGCTTGGACTGGAAGACCCTGAGCCCTGTCAGCCTCTTCTCCAGCATCCACTCTGGCTCGTTCTTGAGCTCCGATATCCTCCTTACTACGTCCTCTGAGATGCCCCGCGGGAAGGCCTCGTAGTCGACCTTCTTGCTGAAGCCGTACTTCTCCTCGTACTCGCTCCTCTCTACTACCTCCTCTAAACCCTCGTTGACCATTGACCCACTAATTTACAAATCAGCCTTGGAGAACCTGCACTCGAAGTTGTTCTCCTTCTTGCAGATGGTGCAGATCGCGGCGTTGGCATACTCGTCCCTGCCCTGCGCCAGCATCCCTACCTTTGTAGCTATCCACTGCGTCTCCACCCTGCCCTCTACCTCCTTTATCTCACGCGAGTACCTGCCTGAAAGGTACTTGGACACAGCGGCCTGCGCGACGCCAAGCCGCGCCGCTATCTCCTGCTCCGTCAGCCCGTACCTCTGCCTGAGCTCCCTCGCGATCACCGAGCGTGCAGCAGGGATTATGACCCTCGTAGCGCGCGAATAGCCGTTTATCATATCCTTACCGCCTTTAGCCGGATGTATGCATTGCCTCTTTATAACCCGGTTATAGCTACTATGCCGCATGCTATTTTATATACCTTGTGTGGCAGTGCGGCGCCGGCACTCCACCGCTAGCCCACCGCCCCTTCGCTCTTCAGCATCAGCATCTTCGCCTTCGCGCCTCCCCTCCCAGAGTATCTGCCTATGCTCCCATCGCTCCTGACGACCCTGTGGCACGGTATCCTAGGCGCAAACGGGTTCCTCCTTACCGCGGTGCCTACGGCCCTGTAAGCGCGCGGACTTCCCGCCATCCTGGCCACCTCGCTGTAAGTCCTGGTCTCCCCTCTCGGTATCCTCATCACCTCCAGCAGTACCCGTATCTGGAACCGCGTGAGCCCAGACCCCTCGAGCCTTGCGGCCATGCGCTTCTCTTCCAGTGCCGCGCTCCTTCCAGAACCCATTCGTCTCGCCCCGATGAACCACATGCTGCATGTATCCTCCTTCTGTAGTATTAATGCGTACCAAGGTACTTATGTCATGCGTGTCATTGACGCATACCAGACGCGCCGCAGGCGCCCCGATACCGCGGTACGCCGTCGCTCCACGCACTCCACGCATGCGTCGTCAGGAGCGCGCCTTGAGGCGCTCCGGCGCTGCGTTACGCGCGCTCCAATCCGCGGAAACGCGCAGGCTTCGTATACTGGCATATCCGAGCTTTTATCCCTGTAAAGACATTCCACTAATCGCCCAGCGACAAGAAGATATTTAAATCTATCTATTGTAAGTCCTTACGGCGATCAGATGACTGACTTTACTAACGAGTTGTTAGGTGGAAAGAGCGAGGAGCTGTCTGCTGCGGGTAGCCCGCAGATAAAGATAGTGACAATAGGGATAGGGGGCGGCGGCAACAACACCGTAAACAGGCTGCTGAAGGTCGGCGTAAAGGGCACGGATCTCGTGGCCCTGAACACTGACGTACAGCACTTCAAGATAATAGACGACAGGATAAAGAAGATCCTGATCGGGAAGAGCATCACGCGCGGCCTCGGCGCAGGCGGGGCGCCTGACGTAGGCGCGAAGGCGGCAGAGGTCGACAGGCAGCAGCTCGAGGAGGTGCTCTCCGGGGCCCAGCTTGTCTTCCTTTGCGCAGGCATGGGTGGCGGAACCGGTACAGGCGCAATGCCTGTAGTGGCGCAGATCGCGAAGGAGCAGGGCGCGATAGTCGTCTCCATGGTGACCTACCCATTCGACCTCGAACGGGTCAGGAAGCTGAAGGCCGAGGAAGGCATACAGAAGCTGAGGAAGTACTCGGACAGCGTGATAATCCTGGACAACAACAGGCTGGTGAGGCTCGTGCCTAACCTTCCGATGAACGAGGCGTTTGCCGTAGCTGACGACATACTCGCCAAGGCTATCGGAGGCCTGGTCTGGACGATAACGCAGCCTAGCCTGATCAACATCGACTTCGCCGACGTGCGCTCTATAATGGGCAGCGGCGACGTAGGGTTCATCTCTGTCGGTACGGGCAAGGGCAACGACAAGGTGACAGCCGCAGCAGAGTCGGTGCTCAAGAACAAGCTCCTCGACGTCGACTTCGAGAACGCCAAGGGTGCGCTGATCCACATCTCCGGAGCCGCAGAGCTGACGCTCGGCGACGCGATAAAGGCCGGAGAGGTGATAACCGAGCGCATGGATCCCAAGGCGAACATCAAGTGGGGCGCGAGGATCATACCTGGCTACGAGGGCCAGATAGAGATCGTGGCCATAGTCACAGGGGTCAAGGGCTCGTCCATCGTAGGCAAGTTCGAGGAGGAGCCTAAGGAGACCGCATACAGCGGCCTCGAGGCGATATAAGGGCACAATTGGGCAGCCTCTGCGGCTGCCCTCAACCCCTATATATGTTTGGTGAGCGGGATGGGAGAGAATAAGACCGAATTCGACTATGACGCCTTTACGCCCAAGATAGCGGTTGTAGGCGTAGGTGGCCAGGGCTCCAACCTGGTGAACAGGCTCTTCACGCACAACATCAAGAGCGCCGATACCATAGCCGTCAACACCGACCTGGGCCACCTGAACCTTATTAAGGCGAACAAGAAGCTGCTCATAGGCAAGGAGATAACGAACGGGCTGGGCGCAGGAGGCTTTCCAGAGGTCGCGGCCAAGTGCGCAGACATGTCGAGAAGGGAGATCGCGGCTGCGCTCGAGGGTTACAACCTGGTCTTCGTGGCCGCAGGCATGGGAGGCGGGACAGGTACCGGCGCCGCGCCTACAGTAGCCAACATAGCGAGGGAGCTCGGCGCAACGGTCATAGCCACGGTCACGTACCCATTCGCCCTGGAGCGGTCAAGGAAGCTGAAGGCTGGGTGGGGCCTCGAGCAGCTGCAGAAGCAGGCCGACAGCACGATAGTCATAGAGAACGACAAGCTCCTCTCATACGTGCCGAACCTGCCGATAGAGCGCGCATTCGAGCTCGTGGACAACATAACTGGCAATGCGGTCAAGGGCATCTCTGATACTATAACGCTGCCGAGCCTCATAAACCTCGACTTCGCAGACCTGAGGAACGTCGTCAGGGAGACCGGCACAGCGGTCATAAGCCTGGGGTCAGGGTCTGGCGCAGACAGGGTGGAGCAGGCCATAAGGTCGACGAGGCAGCACCCGCTGCTCAGCGTCGATTACGAGGGCGCCAAGGGCGGCCTTATACACGTGGTCGGTGGGTCGAGCCTCACGATAAGCGAGGCGACGAAGATAGGCGAGGGCGTGACAGATGCGCTCGCCCCTGACGCAAACGTCATCTTCGGTGCGCGCATGCTTCCGGAGCTGAACGACCAAATACGCGTCATGTCTGTTATCACAGGGGTCAAGGCCAGGTTCGGCGCGACAAAGGAGGAGCGCGAGATGGCCGCTCCTATGGCCATGGAGGGCGTGGAGAGGCTCTATTGAGCCAAACTCCTGTATGCAAGGTCACCGCAGCAGCGCTCACGCTTATTAAACCTTTCCGTACATATAGCTCCGTAAGAGGCTCTCCGAGCCCTGCCTGAGCAGTCGACCTGCCTCGATTTGATGCCGCATGCCAGAAGATATAATGTACTCGTCCATGAAGGACGTCAGGCCGGGTAAGTACATCCTCATAGACGGAGTTCCGTGCAAGGTAGTCAACATCGAGATGTCGTCTCCTGGCAAGCATGGCGCGGCGAAGGCAAGGGTCACAGCTGTAGGCCTCTTCGACGGGCAGAAGCGCACCATGCTCGCGCCGAGCCACGCCGACATAGAGGTGCCGGTGATAGCCAAGAAGAGGGCGCAGGTCGTCTCGATAACCGATGCCACTGCGCAGCTGATGGACCTCGAGTCGTATGAGACCTTCGAGGTGCAGGTCAGCGAGGAACTCAAGGGCTCCATGAAGGCTGGGGCAGAGGTCGAGGTCGTGGAGTCGATGGGCAAGAAAGCTGTTTCGAGGGTGCTTGGCGGTTAGATGGAGATAAGAGTAGAGGCAGAGAGGGAGAACAAGCTCTTCGAGAGGAAGGAGCTCTCGCTCAGCGCGACATACGAGGGCAAGACGCCCACCAGGGCCGAGGTTGCCGAGGCCACGTGCAAGAAGCTCGGGCTGAGCCCTGATACCTTCCAGGTGGTGAGGATAGACCAGGGATACGGGGAGAGGGAGGCTAGGATCATAGCGTACTCATACTCGAGCGCAGACTCGATGAAGCGGTTCGCGAAGCGCGAGAAGGCGAAGGGGAAGTCCCAAGGCGCCGCTGAGAAGAAGGCCGACAAGGCCGAGGAGAAGGGCGCCGAGGCCGCTGAAGGCAAGAAGCACGACTCCAAGGCCGAGGAGGCGAAGAAGGAGTAGAGGTCAAGAGAGGTAGATGCATGGCAGAGGCTAAGAAGGCTGAGGTCAAGAAGGCAGAGGCCAAGAAGGCAGAGGCCAAGGCCCCGAAGAAGATCGACGCGTACAAGCAGCCGGCGAAGTTCTGCTCCAAGTGCGGCGCCAGGATGGGCGACCACAAGGACAGGTTCGCCTGCGGCAAGTGCGGCTACACCGAGTGGAAACAGTCCAAGCCTAACGCAGGCCAGGCAAACAAGGGAGGAGCTTGAAGCCAAGACGACTGCCCAGGCGCATACGCGATGACGGGCTGACCCCCGCCATAGTGCTGATGCTCGCGTTAGTCGCCGTGAACGTAGTCCTGATGGCCCCTGCGCTCGTGCTCTACGAGTACGGGCACATAAGCGCAAACCAGTTCACCTTCATCGACGACTCGGCTTTCGAGCTCTCCTTCTCGCTCTCAGTGCTCGTCTACTTCGTCTTCTACAGGAAGTACGGGTTCCGCAGAATCGCAGCGGAGCTGGGCCTTGGCAAGAACACCTTCGGGCTCTCCAAGCTCCTCATCGGCATCTCCATCTTTATCGTCATCTTCGCGCTGGAGATCGCGGTTGGCGTGCTAAGCTCTGTCACCAACGTGCAGGTGAACACCAACATCGGGCTGGTCCTCAACTCCGCGCCGCTCTGGTTCCTCGTCGCCACTGCCATCGTCTTCCCCATAAACGAGGAGATACTCTTCAGGGGCTTCCTGGTCAACCGCCCGGTCATAGGCCTTGCGGTGCTCGGCGTCGTCACGGCGTCGATAGCCATAGCCGCGCTCTCGGGAGGCACCTCGCTCTGGCTCACCCTCGCGTTCGTCGTGGCCTTCCTCTTCCTCGCCTGGCTCCAGACGAGCCGTCCAAAGCTCCAGTGGAACGGCATCCTGATAAGCGCGGTCGTCTTCGCCTCAGGCCACCTGGCTTACAACTCGACGTTCGAGATAGAGGTGATAGCCGCGTTCGTCTTCGGCGTGGTGGCCGGATACGTCTTCAAGAGGACGAAGTCGCTCTACCCCTCGATAGTCGGCCACATACTCGTCAACGCCTCCTCCATCCTCCTCTCATTATAGCCGTGTTACAATGAAGATCAGGGTAATAGCGGTAGAGCCGAAGTACCAGGTAAACCTGGGGTACATAGCCAGAGTCTCGAAGAACTTCGGCATCTCCGAGCTCTTCCTCGTGCAACCGAGGGCCAGGGTGGACGGCAGGCAGGCGGTGAGGTATGCCAAGCACGCGCGCGACCTCCTCTCAAGCGCAAGGAGGTGCAGGTCGATGGCAGAGGCGTCGAGGGGGTGCAGCATGCTCCTCGGGACCACGGGCATATGGGACAAGGCGAGGGCGGGATTCGGCGGCGCGCGCACCCTTGATGACGCGCTGGGAAAGATAAGGAGAGCGGGACTCGGGGAGCGCTCCACGCTCGGCCTGGTCCTCGGGAGGGACGACACCGGGCTCACCGTGGAGGAGTTGGAGAGGTGCGACGTCGTCGCATGCATCGGCACAAATCCAGGATACCCTGTCC
>JASHXR010000032.1 GCA_030043435.1 Microcaldota archaeon | reverse complement strand
TGCCCGCGCCGTTGGGGCCGAGGAAGAGGACCTTGAAGGGCTCCCCTGTCCCGCGCTTCTCCGCGGCCAGGGCCATCAGGTCCACGCCCCCGCCCTTGTTCAGCACCGAGAGTATGGACTCCCTGATGATCCCTGTTATGTTGGCCTGCATGTCCTTCGCTGCTATCGGCCCCGCCGTGAGCCTGGACTCTATGCTGCCAAGCATCTTCTCCACGACCTCGTAGTTGACGTCGGACTGCAGGAGCGCCATCCTCAGCTGCTCCATGAACGGCTCGACGTCATCATGGCTCACCCTCACCTCCCTGAAGACCATTCCCTTGAGCCTTGTGCCTAGCGTGACCCTCTGCTCCAACTGCCTCTCGACTCTCGGTTCTGCGTGGCGCGCCCGCTTCTCATCCTGCGCCACCGCAGGCCCCGACCGCACCACTGCGATCTCTGATGCATCGGCCTGGACAGGACTCTCTGCAGGCCAAGGCCATGACACGGCTCCAGATTCTGCAGGCCTCTCCACGCGCCTCTTTGTATCTTCCTGTCTTGTTCCATCTGTGTGCGCGTGTGCTGGCCTGGCGTCTGACCGCTCGGCCTTCGGCGCCGCCTTCTCGGACCCCTGCTGCGGCTCGGGCTCGATTGGAGCCGCAGAAACGCTGGAGGCTTCCTGGGCCGCGCTCCCGTTAATATGCGGCACAGGCTCGGATCCCATTGGTGCTGCCGCAACCGCTGTCCCCCCTTCAGAGTGCGCCTCCTCCCTCCTCTCCTCGTGCCTTACCTCTGCCTCCTCCTTCTTCGCTATCGACTCTATAAAACTAGAGAACTTCTTCTTGAGGCCCTCGAACATAGCTCAGCCACCAAACACGCGTATGCGCCAGAGTATGGGGCCATGGCGCCCTCAATAACTACCCCTGCCTCAGCGCGGTCATCCTGTACGAGATCTCGAAGAGCTCCTTCTCGACCTTCTGCCTTTCCTTCGCCAGCCGCGAGATCGTGCCGTCGCTGTTCTTGGCCGCGACCTCGAGGAACGCCTTCGCCTCTGGCACCGTCTTCTCGACCAGGTATCCGGCGCCTACGTATGTCACTACTCTGTCTATCGCCTTTATGCCAGCCTCGATGTAGGCGCCGCCCTCCGCATTGACAAGTATGGACGAGTTCCCCAGCGACTCCGCCTTCGAGAGCAGCTCCAGTGACCTGGCGACAGCGTCCCTCGCCATGGTGTATGCTGCCATCTGCTCATTCAGTATCTCATACCGTTGCGAGTAGACGCCCTGGAGGTACTGCAGCTGCGCAGTGGCCTCCTGTAACTCCTGCTCCGATATCCTCTCGTCTGCCATAGATGCGCCTTATGCCTTTACCATATGCCTGCAAAGCCTATATATGTGTTCTCGCAGGCCTGGATATCCCGAGTCCGTCTCAAAGGTCAAGCCCGTCCGTGATCCTGGCCATCTCGAAGCCCGTGGTCTCATCTCCCACCAGGAGCCCGTTGGAGTTCGCCACTATCGAGAGACGTATGATTAACGCGCCCATGTTAGCCGTCGACTGTGAGAGCCCCTTCACGAGAGGCCTCACCGCATCTAGCTCCGCATCAGACGCGCGGTTGTTCATGACCATGCCCTTGTTCGTGAGTATGTTAGACGCGCCTACCGTGCGGAAGCCCCCTATCTCCAGCCGCCGAGCCTCGACGCCCAGCGCGCTCCCGATGCGGGCTATCTCGGCATCGCTGTACTCCGGATTCACCAGCGCTATGCTGTCGTTTGCGAGTATGTTGTTCCCCAGCGCGTTGAGGTCGGTCTTGAGCCGCTCCACGCGTATGCCCGGAAGGCCTCTCGCTATCTCCCTTGCCTCATCGTCTCCTGTTATCGACGGAAGGAGCAGCGCCTTTGAGTTCGCCACTGCATAGACGCCTATGAGGCTCGATCCGTCTATCGAAGCCTTCGCCGCGTCCACGCCCAGGTTATCCTTTATCATCGAGAGGTGCCTGGCCCCGGCATCCCTGCCTACCAGCGAGAAGGTGTCCGTGGCTATGCAGAAGGCGCCTATGAACGGGCTTCCGCCTATGCTCAGCCTCGCCACTCCCATAGCTATTCCCTGTTGTCAGACTCGTGAGACCCGTCGCGCAGGTTCCTGCAGCGACTGCCTCTCCATAAGCGCCCATCCCAGGCCAGCCCTACTGCGTCTCCCCCTTCGTCTTTGCAGTCTGGTCCTTGCTGGCCTTAGCCTGCTGCGATTCAGAGCCGCTCTTCGGCTGCTGCGGCGCAGAGCCGGCGCCTTGGGCCGTCTTCTTCTGCGCTTCCGGAGCCGTCTGCGCCTCTGCCTTCGCCTTCTCCTTCTTCCCTGTCTCGACCACTACCTTCTTCTCGCCGGGCATGGAGGCCTTGACCACTTCTCCATCCCTCTCCACCATCATCTTTATCGGGCCGAGCCTGTTCGTTGAATTGGCATAGAGGTACTCGTTGAGCATCTTGCTTATCCTGACGCTGCCGGCCTCTGCCTTGAAGTGCCGCGCCAGCTCCCCCCTGAGGTACCTGACCGCCATCTTGTGCCTCCTGGACGAGTGTATCCTGACGAGCTTCTTCCTCAGCCTTATCGTCACAGCTATCTGCGCCATATCTCATCCCTTTATGCGGAGCTTCGTCCTCCTCCAGTTCCTCTGCAGCTTGTTGTACCTTATCCTGCGGTGCGTCCTCATTATCGCGAGGACCGGCATGCGCCTCGTCCTCTTCAGCGCCCTCCCCAGCCTCCTCTTCTTGTACGCGCTCTTCTTTCCCATCTCATCACATCGTCACGCTACTTGTGCCTGTACTCTATCCCTGCCTCGGGCCTGTATGTCATCTTCGCCAGTATGCTCTTCAGCTGCTCCTCCGTTATCCTCGAGGTCGCGCGCCCCGACTGCGCCAGCGAGATGACCAGGTCGACGAGCTGCGAGTAGAGCTCGTAGTTCGCCATCCTCACGTTCATCAGCCTCTCGTACGCCTCCGGCGTCATCAACCGCCTGGCGCGCTCCCTCTTCTGCTGCTCGGCCTGCATCTGCCTGAGCCTGTTCGCGTATGCCTTCC
Organism: Microcaldota archaeon; assembly: GCA_030043435.1. GTDB lineage: Archaea > Micrarchaeota > Micrarchaeia > Micrarchaeales > CABMGC01 > JAKAVK01. Next base: position 11,457 of record JASHXR010000032.1, on the reverse strand, counting down.
TCAGCTTCTCCTCGTCTGCAGCCCCGTGCTCCTCCTCGGCCAACCTAAGCACCTTTCGCGAGCTCGGCCGAGACCTTGTCCACGAAAGACCTGCCCTTCTGCGTTATCTCGCGCCCCTTCTCCGTCTTCTTGACGTATCCCAGGCGCTCCAGCGCGTCGAACGCGTCCTTTATGACGCTTCCTCCGGCCCTGAGGTGGTGGTGCTTGTGCACCAGGTGCCTCTTCCTGTTGCCGTACCTTGTCCTGAGCGCGGAGACCCCGAGAGGCCCGTTCAGGTATACCTGCCTAAGTATCGAGGCGCACCTGATGTACCAGAAGTCGCGGTCTGCAGGCGCGCGCTCCCTCCCCGCACCGCTCTTCACCAGCTCCACATATGCGGGCTTCTTGAGCTCTCCAGCCTTGAGCTTGGCAGCAGCGCTGCCTATGAACCGGCTTGCGTCAACCTCCATGATACTCGTCATAAATGCACACCTGCACCCGCGCCCATGCGCTCCGTCTCCGCTGCACGGCGACAAACCCAATTAGCCAGCGTTCTCCTGCGCACGAGGCGTGCTGCATATCTCTCTATGCACTCCTCTATACCTGCATCTCTGCCCTTATCTATGTGGCATCAGGTATATATTCATTGCTGTAGCATATATGAGAGCAGATTACAGCACATATCCTTGGCCCGTAAGGCATGCGGTGAGAACGTGAAGCTAAACATCATAGAGGACGAGAAGAACAGCCTCATCATCGAGTTCGACGGCGCAGACAGGGGCATACCAGAGCTGATAAAGTCCAGGCTGCTTGAGAACAAGGAGGTGGGCTTCGTAAGCGTCGTGAAGGAGCACTTCGAGGTCTCCAAGCCCAGGCTCGTGGTAAGGTCCGAGAAGAACGCGCGGGCGCAGGTGCTGAAGGCTGTAGAGGAGCTCGAGGAGGAGCTGAAGAAGCTGCAGTCCCAGGTTCCCAAGAAGTAATACGATGAAGAAGGGGGCGAGGGTCCTTGCCATCAACGACTCCCCGTTCAGGCTCTCCGACAGGGAGGCCAGGGTCATAGGGGTGCTCGGCAGGCTGGATGCGGTAGAGGGCGTACTCTCCTTCAGCGTTCGCGTCGACGGCGATGACGCTACAGATGCGATAATCAGGTCGCTCAGGGGGTCCAGGTTCGGGGGACAGGCAAGGGTCCTGGCCCTGAACGGCACGGTGCTTGCAGGCCTCAACGCCGTGGACATGCAAAGGATAAAGAAGGAGCTCTCAGTGGAGCCCTTGGCTATCACAAGGAGGAGGCCGCATCCCGCGCTGCTGCAGCGCGTGGCGAGGCTGCGGCTGGGGAGGGCGCGAGCCGCCTCGATAAAGAGGCTCAACGGTCTCCTCAGGATCGAGAAGACCGCAGGCTACTACGTCCAGCGTCTCGAGGGCGCGGAGCGTCCGTCTGCGGAGATGGTTGGCGTGTGCGTCTCGCTCCTCCGTCTCGCCCACCTGGTCGCGAGCGGTGTGGCGAGAGGCGAGTCGAGAGGGAGGATCTGAGCTGCAGGCTGCATAGGCGTGTGGATTAGCGGCGCGTTCCGCCCAGGTTCCTAGTCTGGTACGAGCCCTCGGTATGCCCGGAGCCTACCCATGGATGTATGGTACATATCTCTCAAACGCATCGTCACACAAGCGTAAGCTCCCTCGCCGCTACCTTTGGGATGAGTCTTGCAGCTGCGCCCCTGTCGAGGTTGTACCAGAAGATTATCCACTGGCCGCACCTCTCCATCCCGTCGCAATTCCTGAAGTACCAGCTTATCGCGGGATTAGATGCAGACGCGCGCCATATCATCCTGCTGTACCTCTTCCTCATGACGTGCCACATGGTGGTGCCGAGCCCGCTGCCCTGGCTGCTCCTCGCCACGGCAAACTTGTCAAGGTAGGGCACACCTCCAATACGCTTTACTATCATTATGCCTGTATAGTCCCTGTCCACGATCACGCAGTCTATGGGCTTCTTGAAGTATCCCTTCACCAGCTTCTTGGAGATGCTCCTCTCGATGACCTTCCTCATCCTTGCCGTGTTCAATCCTGCGAAGTCCTCTTTTACGATGAAGTTTCCCGTGTACCTTATGAACGTCCCCTTCCCCTTAATCGTGAAGAGCTCCTGGAGGAGGCTCTCCGCAGAGCAGACCTCGACCACGGTCTGAGGTACGCTCTTGAGGAGCGCGCCTATCTCCCTGACCTTCAGCAGCATCCCTCCTGTGACGACATCCTGGCTTATCAGGCGCTGCAGGTCCGCATCTATGTCTATCGTGGAGATGAGGTCGCCGTGCTTGTCAAGCACGCCTCCGGTCTCGGTCACCAGGATGAACTTCTTCGGCCGTATCTTCCTGACGAGCCAGCTTCCAAGCGTGTCTGCATTTATGTTGTACGCGGCACCGTCCTTGTGACCCAGGGAGGCGAGGACCGGCATGTAGCCCTTGTCGCAGAGTCTGGCCATGCTCTCGATGTTGGCGCCCTTGACCTTCCCTGCGAAGCCCAAGTCGACCCCACCCACCCTGCCCACGCTCTCAGCGGTTATGAGCTTAAGTCCGTTGGCGTTGATCGCGCGCCCTCCTCCCTCGTTTATCAGCTTCACGAGCCTGGCCGTCAGAGACTCCTCTGTCCGCTCCACCACCCTCATGGTCTTCCTGTCGGTCACGCGCAGGCCCTCCACCTTCCTCGTCCTGATTCCCTTGGCCTTAAGCTGCCTGTCAATCTGCTTGCCTCCGCCGTGGATCACTATTGGGGTAAGGCCCATCTTCGAGAGGAATGCCAGGTCGTCTGCGACCACCTCCATCTTGGCTTCGAGGGTGCCGCCGCTCAGCTTTATGATAGCGAACCTGCTCGCCCTGGCCTTCTGGAACATCTGCAGGTAGAGGTCCAGCTCCCTGTCGAGTCCGAAGCTCCTGAGTATCCTTATTGCATCCTCGTTCATCTATAGCGCCTCAGCGCGTAGGCAGCAGATATGGGCTATAATGGCCCTGGAACATATAAGAAACTTGTGTCACTTTTGTATCATAATTCTACAGTAATGTCTAAAATGGCACATCTGACAGCTGACTCCTAACGCCCATGCGCCGCATCGTCGTACCAGAGCCTGCCTGAGGCGCGGCGTGCCCATCGCCTGCGCGTCACTTCCTCAGCGGCAGGGCTCTGCCCTGCAGGTCGTACGCAGTGGCTGTCGAGAGGTCGAAGACCCTTCTCCTCAGGAGCGGCATCCTCGGCGCCGCAGCTGCTGCGCCCCCTGCCAAGACCCTGACCCCTGTTATCAGACGGCTGAATGCAGGCATCACCACCAGCCTTATCCTCCTATTATGGCTACTGTACTCATCCTTCGCCCCTGGACCAGTCTTTGCGACGAGCCACCCCTTCTCGGTGCTGCCTGACACGTCCACAGCTACGTGCGCGTGCCCTGCTATTATGCACTCCTTGGCCATCGCCGCCTCAGATACCATCGCGTTGCCGTGCGCCAGCGCGGCCTTCTCGAGGAGGAGCTCCCTGACAGGCTCTGCGTAGATGCCTGCGCGGCCCAAGACCTCTGCCAGGCGCGCGTCATGGTTGCCCCTTACTACCACCACCCTGGCCCTCCCGAGGCTTCTGAAGAACGAGGCTATAGCGTCGGCCTCGCGCCTCTCAGGCCAGCCGATGGACTCCTTGACGTCGCCTAGGAGGACGATGCCCCTGGCCCTCTCCCGCGCGTAGAGCTCCATGAGCTCCGCTGCCATCCTCGCCGAGGCGTCAGGGAAGTGGATGCCCTCTCCGGAGAGCCTGAACTCCCTGCCGATGTGCAGGTCGCCTACAACCAGGAGCCTCTCCTCCCTCACCATAAGCGCCGGGCTCCCCCTGACGAATGAGACGGGCAGAATTGGCATGGTATGGAAGGCGCAACGCAGCCTTATAAGGATAATTGCGCGATAGATACGCGATTGCATGGCATCGGCAGGCTCGGTCGGGATAGGACGGATACTGGGCATACCGATAGAGCTGCACTGGATCTTCATCCTCATGATAGTATTCTTCGTAGTCCTAGACCCGTACTTCGGCCTCATCTGGATACTGCTCTTCGTCTGCGTGCTCATCCACGAGCTCTCGCACTCCGTCACCGCGCGCCGCCACGGCGTCGCGGTGAGCAGGATCATCCTCCTCCCTTTCGGTGGCGTCTCAGTGATCGACACTACGAGGATAAGCCCTTCCGCAGAGTTCAGGATCTCGGTCTCTGGCCCGCTGATGTCGCTCTTCCTCGGCGGCGCGTTCGGCATAGTCGCGCTGCTCCTCCCGCCCTCCTTCCTTGAACAGCTGGTCAACGAGCTCTTCATCCTCAACGTCTTTCTCGGCGTCCTCAACATAATACCTGCGTTCCCGATGGACGGCGGCAGGATCTTCAGGAGCTACGTGCAGCGGAGCCGGAGCTTCTTCGACGCCACGATGCTCACCGCGAAGGTCAGCAAGGCGATACTAGGCCTAATGGTAGCCGCGACGCTGGCCTTCCTCCTCCTCGGGCTCTCTTACCCTCTCGACTACAGGCTCTACGTGCTCGTATGGATAGTCATAATCGTGCTCTTCCTCTACGCCGGGCTCAGGGCAGAGGTGGACAGCGCCATAATAAAGAAGAGGACTGCAGGCATGAGGGTCGGCGAGGCGGTGAGCAGGCACTTCGCGTACATACGCCCCGATGCTACGATTGACCAGCTCTACCTGAAGATGAAGAGGACCGGCGAGCATATGGTCGTGACGAGGCTGGCCTCGGGCTACGGCGCGGTGGTCATCGGAAACAGGCCCAGGCGTGCGCCTGCTCTACGCGTATCAGACCTCTCTGTCCCGATACCATCGCTCAGCGCGACTATGCAGGTGGCTGACGCGATAGCGAAGCTCTCCTCGGGCGATGCGGCCGTGGCCGCTGTGGTAGGCAGGCGCAACAGGCTGCTGGGCATCCTGACTTACCAGCAGCTCCAGGCGTTCATCTCGCTGCGCATGATGGGCAAGAGGGCAGCAAAGCCCCAAGTACCTGGAGACGCGGGTTGACAGCGCGATGCAGCCGCAGCTACCGACCTCAAGACCAATGCACTGAGGGGGCCCGCAGAGCCTAGAAGATCTCCCCTACCACCGCAGTGACGCCGCCCTTCAGGCTGTACGTATCTATGCCGAATCTCTGCTTGAGCGCCTTCGCTACGACAGCAGAGGTGCGGCCATGGTAGCAGGCGAGGATCGCCCCATCGAGACCTTCCGCGTCAGCCCTGCTTCCCTCTATAAGCCTCCTCGGGTCTAGGGCTACTGCGTCAGCGCCCTCGAGCTGAAGCAGCCCTGTTATATAGTCTATGGGCTCCCTTCCGAGCCAGACAAACCTGGTGCCGTGCCCCAGCATACCAACGGCATCGGCGAAGCTCACCTCCCTGGTCTCTTGCTTTGCCGCTTCAGGCTCATGCATGCTGACCGCATAACCGATGCGCAGCTCTCTTATAAAAGCGTTTGCTGTCCTACCATGACTGTAAAGGAGGTGGCCCCTGCAGGAAATATGGGGGACATAACCTGCAGGGAGACCAGCTCTCCAACATGAGCGGAGGAGATATGCGCCCTCAACGGCAGGCACCGAGGCCACAGCCCAAACATCCGCATATCCGCCTCCCTTAGTCTTTCACGCCCTCTACCCGACCCACCCTAAGCATAATATCATCGCATCAAGAGTTTAAATACCATAAAATCATATTTCGGTTTTCAGCCGAAACACGGCGCCTCGGCCTGCTTGAAAGCGTGGCGCATCCATCGTCACCTCCCTGCTGCAGCATCTCCATATGCCCTCGCGCATCGAGCATGATATGGATCCGAAGTCGCAATCCCTATCTCCACATCGGCAAAGACAAGAGCAAAACCGAATAAAAACCGAAATGTCAGCAACAGCTTTAATAGGCCCGGAGCAGTATTCCTCCTAGGGACTTGAGGGGCGGATATGAGCAAGACCTGGCAGACCAAGGACAAGATACTCAAATCGCTCAAGCAGAAGCCGAAGACGCTGACAGACCTGAGCTCAGAGCTGTCCCTTGCGCCATCGACCATAAGCCAGCACCTCCACGAGCTGCTCAGGGCCGGCAGGATATCCGAGTCGAGCCTCAGCGCGTCGAGGAAGTGGAAGTACTACCAGGTCAACGTGGCCCTCGCCGAAGCGATCGAGAACAAGGGCAAGTGGGATCCAAGGAACAGCAGCAGGCTTGCATGGATTGCGGCCGCGCTCGCCATCGTGCTCGCCGCCGGCACTCTCGCCTTCTACTCCGGGTCACGCGTCGGCGTTGGTGCACCGACGACTACAGCTGTGCAGGAGCTCGCCGCAACCTCCAACAGCCTTATAGGGAACGGCACTACCGTCTTCAGCATCTCCGACTCGCCAGAGACGTACAACATCACCGGCATCTACCTCAACATAAGCTCCATCGCGGTGAGGAACGCGTCCACAGGCGGGTTCATCAGCCTGCCTCTCGCCACCGACAGCGCCAACCTCGTCGCTCTGGACAACATCTCCCAGGTCGTCGCCAACGCGTCGCTGCCTGCAGGGGCATACGACCTGGTCGTGCTGAACATCAGCTCTGCGTACGCCACCGTTAACGGGAAGGCGGAGGGTCTGGTGATGCCAGAGGGCGGCAAGTCCATCTCGCTCAACATCTCATTCAATGTCTCGGACAACACCACGAACTGGCTTAACATGGACGTCGACCTGGAGAAGTCGCTCCACCTGACCGGCAACGGTACGATAGTGATGCTCCCTTCAGTCACTGCGACATACTACAGAGACGCCGGGCTCCAGGTCACGTCCAACGAGCTCCTCTCCGTGCAGAGGACAGGGGAGATGGTCAACGCAAGGCACTTCGACATGGACCTTGAGGGCATAATGATGCAGAATGCGACCATATACGAGAACTACTCCTATAGCGTCAACGCCGCGACTGGCGCCATAACGGTGACTGGGCCCCTGAGCAACGGCACATGGCTGCGGTCAGGGAACAGCATCATCGCCGTTCCAGGCGGCACCGGCCGGCCATCGAGCAACGCCGTGACAGGCTCAGCATCAAACAGCGACGCTGCGCCGTCAAGTTCAGGCCAAGTTGCGGTACCGCCCCTCGACCATGTGTCTGGAGGCGCATCAAACAGCGACGCTGGTACAGGCACTGCGAATGCAGCTATCGGCATAGGCTCATCTGTCTCAGACACTGTCTCCAACGCGATTTCCAAGTGGACGATCCGGTCATCCGGGGTACAGCAGGTGCCATAATCTGCACTGCCTGGCTATTCGGATGTTGGACTTAAGGGTTGGGCCATCTGAGTAAAATCCGGCGCCAGCCTTAAACTGACTATCCTTCCTGTTTGGCTTGTCAGCTATAGCTTATGGCCTTTTCAGGTTCGATCTTCTTGAGCCCTGCCAGTATCTCGTACTGCCTGGAATAGTGATTGTCGAATCGTCTGTGGCACAACGAACCTACTATTATATTGGTGACTATCAGGGTTCTGAATATCATCCCTTTTACAGATTCCTGCAGATGCTCTATCTCATTATCAAGGTCCTCCTGGTTCACAACCGGCATGAAGCAGATCAGGCCTTCAGGCGAGCCTATGTTCCCAGTCAAAGAGTATTTGTTGCATAGCTGGCCATACTCGATAGTGTCAAACAGCAGTCTATGCCTTGTCTCGCGCGTCTCTGACGCGTTCATGGTCTCCATCAAGATTATGCCCAGGTACTTCATGGAGAGATTGACCGTCACAGTCGGCCTGACTATGATGCCGTCTTCGATCAGCTTATGGTAGGCGTATCTGGAACCGCCCATGCCAAGGCCGTATCTCTTGTCTATCGACGCAAAATCCTCTATGCTGTTCCCATTCAATTCTTTCAAGACAAGGAACTCCCTCTGCTTCAGCCTTCGCTGGGGAGAGGAACCGCTCTTCTTGGCCTTGCCCCATACCGCTGTCTTGAGTATGTCGTCTATGAACTCGCTCCTCAATGGCACGAATGAGTATGTCTGGCCGAAGGGCGTCAGGTACCACGCCGCCTTGTAAGCCCCAAGCGCTGTGCTCGATCTGAACTCCCAGAGGTTGTCCTCAGCCTTTATCGGGTCTTCGTCAAGTATGTACATTACCAGGTCATACTCGCCTTTGAGCTCTGCCGCAAACTGTATCTTGGAGTTCGGCACTATCGCGTCTTTCAGCTCCTGCAGCGTCGGTATCGACTCCTCGAACTTGATGAGAAGGAGATACATGGCGTATCCGAGCGCCGTGGTGTTGATCTCGGAGATATAAGTGATGCCAAGCCTCCTCTCCAGCGACTTTATCCTTGAATAGGCGGTCTGCTCATTCAGGTCAGAGAGCAGCGCGATCTTAGGCACAGGCAGGCGTGCGTTCATGCTAAGGCAGGTCAAGATCCTTCCGTCCGCGGTATCCAGCCTGCCAATATCTGCGCCTTCCGGCTGCTCCGGCATAGTGACCTCGCCGCCAAGCGACTCTATGAGCCTTCTTGCATTCTCAAGATTGAGCCGGGAGCCTGAAGCGCTCTTCCGGAACGTGCCGTCGTCATCAACTCTTCCGAGATACTCGACCTTGAGCCTCTGGCGCTTTGAGCCCCCGTCCCATACCTTCCACTCTTTATACAGGTAGAATCCGTTGTTTATCCTTCTGGCAGTGATGTAGAACCCATACTCTGCCTTGAGCCTCCTGACCGTCTCCGCTATCCTGGGAGGGAGCTGCCTCTTCCGCTTCCACATAATGTAATTTATACTACTATAGATATATAAACAAGCATGTCCATTTATTAGTATAGTAAAGATAATTCGATACCCTACATATAATCATAATATAATGAATAATTATCCTGGAATTGCGCTACAGGCCCGGCAACAAGCGTCTTTAATGACAGCACCAATATATACAAGCCCGTGCATAGTATAGACTGCAGGATTGAGGGAGAAGATGGCCTGGGCAAGAACATCACCAAATCTTTTTCTGTCGCTAGCGGATTCACCCCACCCTCTAGCGCGCGCCCTACTGTCCTCCTCATCCTGCGCTTTATCTTCCTAGAAGCGGTTGCCAGCACTTAAGGCGTTTCCTTTGGCAGCCCCTATCCTGAGACCAAGACGTACGCGGCTGACTGCGCCTGATAGGATACGAGAATAAGTAGTTACCTCAGCACTGCCGGCGCATGCGCACCATACAAAATAGCAACGGCGATCCTCGGAACCTACTGGCACAGATGTGGGGGTGTAGGCATCGCCTACGCTGGCGCCTAACACTAAACCTACCGGAGTGGAACTGATGCGCAAGCGGCGCTGTATTGCGCCGCCTTCGACCAAGCTCTAATAGCAGTTGTTTCTCATACGGTCACCAATCACAGCATAAAAGGGCTCTCCAACCAGCGGTCGCGCTTCTAGGGCTGATCCCACATATGGCTGCCATGACTGCCCTCATAACGCAGCCTATCCGCCACCATCTATAACTTTTCAAAAGAGATATATAAAGGTTATCTCTGTAAGATAACTCTGTAAGATAAGCCGCACATAAACGTGGCGCTATGGACACCATCAAAGACGCGCAGGGCCACGGGCTTCTCGACTTCTACAACGGCAGGCCCAGCTTCGAGGTCTTCGAGCGCGACGACGGCTTCGTAAACGCAGTCTATGGGGCAAGGCAGTACTTCTCCCCATACAGGGACTGGGCCCCGCACGAGAGGAAGGCCATAAGATATGCTAGAGGCAGGTGCCTGGACGTAGGGTGTGCAGCTGGGAGGGTCCTGCTCTACCTTCAGGAGAAGGGCATGCGCGCAACCGGCATAGACTACTCCCCGCTTGCAGTGAAGGTGTGCAGGCTGAGGGGCGCCAGGGACGTCAGGCAGATAAGCCTGGAGCGGTTCGCCATGCGGGAAGGCAAGGCCAGGTATGACACTGTAGTGATGTTCGGCAACAACTTCGGCATCTTCGGAGGCGCCTTGAAGGCCAAGAGGCTCCTAAAGCGCCTCTACCTCCTCACCTCGCCCAGCGCGACTATACTCGCAGAGTCCAGGGACCCGTACAAGACCGACAACGCAGTGCACTTCGCATACCACAGGAGGAATATAAGGAGGGGCAGGATGCCGGGGCAGCTGCGTGAACGCATAAGGTTCATGCAGTACTCCACCGACTGGTTCGACTATCTCTTCGTCTCCAGGGATGAGATGATATCGATACTGGAAGGCACGGGGTGGCACGCCTCCAGGTTCCTTTACGCAGACGGCTATGGCAAGAACGGCGAATACATCGCGATAATAACGAAGAGGAAGAAGGCATAGCCGAAGCGAAGGGGGCAATCGGATGGAATACAGGCTAAGGTGCACGCGCTGCTCGTCGTACCAGCGGGACCGTGCGGCGTTCAGGTGCGCCTCATGCAACTCCGTCCTCAATGTGGAGTACGACTACGACTCGATCTCGCTTCCAAGGAACTTCAGGAGGCAGAGGCCGGTAATGGGGAAGTACCTGCGCCTCCTGCCCCTCGAGTCGCTCGCGGCAGGGCAGGGCGAGGGCGCCACCCCGCTCCTCCCGAACCCTGTCAAGGGCTACGGCCGCTGCAGCGCGCTGCTCAAGCTCGAGACCGGGAACCCGACAGGCTCGTTCAAGGACAGGGGCTCTGCCGTAGAGGTCACCAAGGCCCTGGAGCTCGGGTATGACTCAGTGGTGTGCGCCTCTACAGGGAACATGGGCATCTCAGTGGCCCACTACGCCAGGCTGGCAGGGCTCAAGGCGACGATCTTCATCAGCAGGAGCGCGAACCCCAGGAAGGCAGCGAGGATACGCAAGGAGCGCGCCTCGATAGTGAGGGTCGCAACAGACTTCAACGAGGCTGTCCGCGAGGCCGAGAGGCGCGCGGCCTCTGGGTCTGCGTTCGTCTGCGGCGACTACCACTACAGGAAGGAGGGGCAGAAGACCGTGGCCTACGAGCTCCTTGACCAGTTGGGATACCGCGTTCCAGACCTGCTCTTCGTGCCCGTCGGCAACGCGACGCTCCTCTCCGCGCTCTACAAGGGCGCGCGAGAGTACCTCGCGCTCGGCATGATCGAGAGGATGCCCCGGCTCGTGGCCGTGCAGTCGTCAGGATGCGACCCGCTTGTCAAGGCATACAACAGGGGCGAGAAGATAGGGTATCTAAGGCCGAGGACCGTCGCAGACGCTATCGCTGTGGGCTACCCGACGTTCGGTGCAGCGGCCATCGCCGCGCTCAAGAAGACAAGGGGCATGGCGATAAGGGTACCCGACTCTCGCATACTCTCCGCAACGCGCGGCCTTGGCGCCGTCTCGGTGCGCGCAGAGCCTGGCGGCGCAGCCGGGTTCGCAGGATTCGCAGAGATGTACCGCGCCTCGGCCAGGGCCCTCGCAGGAAGGTCAGCGGTGATAGTGGTCACAGGCAAGAACAGGTAGGGAAGCACATCTCCCAAGGCAGGCATGGGACGTGAACGGAGCTGCG